>NZ_LR027880.1:697500-995000 GCF_900537995.1 Roseburia intestinalis L1-82
GTAATGATTTGAGCACTGTCTCGACAATGCATCCGGTGAAATTGAAGTACCAGTGAAGATGCTGGTTACCCGCGCCAGGACGGAAAGACCCCATGGAGCTTTACTCCAGTTTGGTACTGGGATTCGGTACTGCATGTACAGGATAGGTGGGAGACTGAGAAATTGGAACGCCAGTTTCAATGGAGTCACTGTTGGGATACCACCCCTGCAGTATTGGGTTTCTAACCAGCCGCTGTGATCCAGCGGTGGGACAATGCCAGGCGGGGAGTTTGACTGGGGCGGTCGCCTCCGAAAGGGTATCGGAGGCGCTCAAAGGTTCCCTCAGAATGGTCGGAAACCATTTTAAGAGTGCAAAGGCAGAAGGGAGCTTGACTGCGACACCGACGGGTGGAGCAGGTACGAAAGTAGGACTTAGTGATCCGGTGGCATAAAGTGGGATTGCCATCGCTCAACGGATAAAAGCTACCCTGGGGATAACAGGCTTATCACTCCCAAGAGTTCACATCGACGGAGTGGTTTGGCACCTCGATGTCGGCTCATCGCATCCTGGGGCTGTAGCAGGTCCCAAGGGTTGGGCTGTTCGCCCATTAAAGCGGTACGCGAGCTGGGTTCAGAACGTCGTGAGACAGTTCGGTCCCTATCCGGCGCGGGCGGAGGATATTTGAGAGGAGCTGTCCTTAGTACGAGAGGACCGGGATGGACGGACCACTGGTGTATCTGCTGTCGACCAACGGCATGGCAGAGTAGCCAAGTCCGGAAGGGATAAACGCTGAAGGCATCTAAGCGTGAAGCCCCCCTCAAGATGAGATATCCCTCACATAAGTGAGTAAGATCCCTTGAAGAGTACAAGGTAGATAGGGCAGAGGTGGAAGCACGGTAACGTGTGGAGCTGACTGTTACTAATCGATCGAGGGCTTGACCAAAACAATGCGAACAATGTTCGCATGGAAAGTGGCAATGACCACTTTCGAAAAAATCGGAGTTCTGTATGAAGTTTTGAAGGTATCAATATTTTTTTGTTCAAATAAATATATGGCGAGATGGCTCAACTGGCTAGAGCGTCCGGTTCATACCCGGGAGGTTAAGAGTTCAAGTCTCTTTCTCGCTATTTATACTGAGGTATGGAAGACACTATTAATTTAGTGTCTTTTTTTTATAGGATTGTGATATCAAAAGATTCTTTACAACTTAATGGCTGGTAAGTTATGTAAAACAGTGAATTTGAGAGAAAATCGCTACTGTTCAGACGCAAGCTTGACGATTGGCTGTCAAGCTATGTGCTGTAGTGTATATTGTTGTGAGATTACAGCCCCCCTGCCTCAAAGAGGTACTTTTCATGGGATGTAATTGTTGTTGGTCACATTGAAGTGCGAACAGTAACAGAAAATCTGTAAATCTTAAAATGAAACAAAAATTTTCTTGCGGCTGTCTCAACTTGTAAGTATAATATAAACATTGGAATAAAAGTTGGAGAGTAACTGGAATCAGGCGGTTGAAGCTGATTCAGACATACCACAAATATCAGAATCAGGCAGTTGGTTCTGGCGTATCATGAATAAAGGAGAACATGTCGCGTTGCAGGTATCAGATAAATTATTAAAACCACTCACAGAGGCAAAATATTTAAATGCGGATAATGTCAGCAGGTATCGTTGCATTATGCGCATTTTTTTTGAGAATTATGAAAAGTTAAAATACTGGCTGTATTTAGAAGAAGTTTATGAGGAAATGTTAAAAGATCCGTTCTGGTCAGAGTATAAAATCGAGCAGTGCCAGCAGGATCTGACGATGCTTACGGAATGGAAAAATTTAAACACGATACAGGACACAAGAAGAGTGTCCTCCATAGAAGAATTTAAAAATAAGAAGTACCGTTATCAGATGTCGGAATACAGTGTCGAGATCGAGAGACTTGTGATCCGTCTTGAAAATCTTTTTATTGAAGGGGCATCGTTAGAACCTACGCTGCTTGAGCGGATACGGAGAAATATGGAACGTTTTCCAGAGATGGCAGGGAAAGATAAGAATGAAGTTTATACATGGTGGACGGATTTAAACAATGATTTTATGAGGCTGAATCAGAATTATCAGGATTATATCAGGGACTTAAACAGCGTAAAGGCAGAGGAAATGATGCGCACAAAGGAATTTCTGGTGTTTAAAGACAGACTGATTGAGTATCTGCGCAGTTTTATCAAAGGTCTGCAGCGCAATGTCGGTGTGATTGAGGAGTGTCTGAAAACGCAGGAAAGTGATATGCGCGAGGCGGTATTTGATAAGATCGTCGAATATGAGCTTTTGATTCCGCGTATGGAAGTGGAAGTGTCTGAAAAAATGATCCGGCAGAAGGCAGAGGGACGTTTTAAAAGTATTTATGACTGGTTTGTGGGCAGTGAAGGACAGGAAAATGAGGCAGCAAAACTTTTTGACGTGACAAATGAGATCATACGAAGAATCACGCGGTATGCAGCACAATTGAGTGAAAAAAATGCACTCGGTGCAAACCGGAAAGAGGAATACAGAAAAGTCGCTGAAATGTTTATGAGATGTGAAAATCTTGAGGAAGCACACAAAATGTCTGCCATGGTTTTTGGGATGGAAAAAACATTTCATATCGCAGGGGATCAGGTAAGAGAGACGGACAGCATGAACCGGGGAGTGTATGAAGAAAAGCCGATTCAGATAGAACTGAAACCGAGAGTGCGCACATACCGGGAAAAGACAAAAAGAAGTTCCATCATAGAATCAACCGAAAAAAAATTAGAAACACGCAGGAAAATGTTAGAGCAGCAAAAGGAAGAGGAAAAGAAAATAAAGATGTTAGAAAAAGATGGAGCCATTGACTTTTCTGCATTGCCCATTTTAGAGCCGAGAATCCGGGAAATACTTTTAAAATGGATTTCAGATGCAATGGAGTCGGTTGATTTTTCTGCAAGGACGGATGATGGCAGAAGATATCGTTTAGACAAAAGTAATATGGCAGAAAAATGTGTGGTGCATTGTGAGGATGGCAATTTTACCATGCCAAAGATGAGGATCGTATTTCAGGAGGAGAGCGTATGAAAGAGCTTGAAATTTTGTTAAACAGACGCTGGATACTGAAATCAGAAGATAAAGAACTGTATTACAGGGTCAGGGATGCAGTCGGGGAGATCCGGAAATATGTGACAGATAAATTAGGCTGTCAGATCATAGATAATTCTTTGCTGATAAAACTGGAAAAGATACCGGTCATCCCGGAGCAGTTTATGGGAATTGGCCAGTTCTCTTCGAAAGAAGAATATGTGTATCTGTGTATTTTATTGATGTTCCTGGAAGATAAAGATGCACAGGAGCAGTTTATACTGTCACAGCTGACGGAATATATGACGGCGGTGATGCCCGGTGAGATCACAGACTGGACATTGTACAACAACCGGAGAAAACTCATCCGGGTACTCCGCTATACTGTGGAACAGGGAATGGTCCGTGTGACGGATGGAACAGATGATGTGTTTATGGATGATGCCGGGGGCGAGGTCTTATATGAAAATACAGGGGCATCCAAATATTTTATGAGAAATTTTTCCCGGGATATCATGGAGTATACAAAACCGGAAGATTTCCGGGAAAGTGAATGGTTTGAAGTGGACGAGGACCGCGGATTAGCCAGAAGGCACAGAGTGTATAAGAGACTGTTGTTTGCACCGGCAGTGTACAGGGAAGATGGATCCGGGGAGGATTTCGAGTATTTAAAATATTACGGATACAGGCTTTCTGAAGAATTAGAACAGCTTTTTGAATGTCATGTACAGATCCATCGGGGAAGTGCATTCCTTTTATCCGGGCAGGACTGCCGGATGGGAGCTGCTTTTCCGGAGAACAATTCCATGGCAGATATTTTAATGCTTGCCTTTGGAAAGATCAGAGAAAAAATAGAAGGTAAGGTGTGGAAAATAACGCCGGAAGAAATGAGTCTTGTTGATAAGATTGAGTTTGAATCTCTGATCCTGGATGTGAAAAAAGAATATGGATCTGGTTTTGCGAAACTTTACCGGGATATGCCGGAAGGGGAGTTTATAAAAAACGTAACAGATGAAATGGAACGCTGGATGTTTATAAAAAAAGTGGATGATATGCATCAGATAAAAATCTGTCCGCTTGTCGGAAAAATACAGGGAAGTTATCCGCAGGATTACACAGGAGGAAATGAAAATGAACAGTAGATGGCAGGCAAATAAAATTGGGCTGATCAATTTCTGGTATTATGATGAACAGGAATTTCCTTTTGTAAAGGGGCGGATGCTTCTCCGTGGTTCAAACGGTTCCGGAAAATCGGTAACGATGCAGAGTGTTGTGCCGTTACTATTAGACGGAAATATGAGTCCGGAGAGACTTGATCCGTTTGGTTCAAGGGATCGTAAAATGAGCAGTTATCTTCTCGAGGAAAATGATGGAAGGGAAGAGAGAACGGGTTATCTTTATCTTGAGTTCAAAAGAAAAGACAGTGAAACATATCTGACGATCGGAATGGGGATCCGCGCAAAGCGAAATAAACCGCTCGATAAATGGTATTTCAGTCTGACAGATGGAAGACGCATCGGCAAAGACTTTTTCTTATACAAAGATATGGGTGAGAAAGTGACCCTTTCCAAAAAAGAACTGGAAAACAGGGTGGCAGAAGGCGGAAGAGTATTTGATCGTCAGGCAGATTACATGGATTATGTCAACAGACAGATATTTGGATTTGAGACTGCAGATGAATATAAGGAAATGGTAGATCTGCTGATCCAGCTTCGAACCCCAAAGCTGTCAAAGGATTTCAAACCGTCTGTGATCAATGATATATTGAGTGATTCTCTCCAGCCGCTTTCGGATGAGGATCTGCGTCCGATGTCAGAAGCCATTGAAAATATGGACATGATGAATATGAATTTAAAGGGGCGCAGGGAGGCGAGAGGGGCTGCTGAAAAGATCAATGCGGTTTTCCAGAAATATAATAAACTTCTGCTCTGTGAAAAAGCGGACAGATATGAGCGTACAAAGCAGAGATTACAAAAAGCGGCAGCAGAACAAAAGGCATATGAGGATAAATATGCAGAATGTAACCGGAAGATTGAGGAACTTGAAACAGAGATTCTGCAGATGAATCAGAAGAAGGAAACTTTAGAAAAAGAAAAGGAGTCCCTCAATAAAAGTGATGCAGTTGCGCTAAAGGGCAGAGAGGCACAGCTCACCAAAGAACTTGAGGCTCATGATAAAATCCTTGCGGATAAAAAGTCATTTCTGGCTGCAAAGGAAGCACAGTACAGAGATGTCACAAACCAGATCAAAGAGGAAGAAAACAGAAAGTATGAAAAAGAAAAAGAAGTAGAGACTCTGTTAGAAGATATGCGTGAGGAAGCAGACCAGATGGCATTCCAGGAATTTGCATTTATGAGTGAGGAACTGTGTGCTGATCTGGAAAATGATTATAAATTTGATCTTCACAGGCAGCAGTTTGAACATACACGTCAATATATCAATGATGGAGAAAAATTGCTCGCAGAACTTAAAAGTCTTGACCGGCAGAAGGATGAAATGATCCAGAAAAGGGAGAAGCAGATCCGGGAATTAGACGCACTCCAGCGAAAAATATCGGAATTTGAAAACATGCTGATCCAGGTAGAAAATGAGTGGAAAGAAGCACTTTATCAATGGAATGAAAACAATGTGGAACTGAAATTGGAAAAGGAACTATTGAGGGAGCTCAGTACATTCGCAGATACGTATGAGGAAAATTCTGACTACGCGGTGGTACGCCAGAAGGCTGCAGATCAATGGATTAAAAAGCAGTCTAAAATAGAAACGCAGATCAATTCCATTCTTCTGGAGCAGGAAACAGCAAAAACAGAACTCGATGAAGCAAAAACAGAGCTGAGTGAGTGGGAAAATCAGAAAGAACCACAGCCACAGAGATCAGAAGCTGTGATAAGAAACCGCCAGAGACTGGATGAAGCAGGGATTCCATATCAGGAATTTTATAAAGTGATAGAATTTGGATCGGAGCTGGATGAAGATGCCTGTAACCATTTAGAAGAAGCCCTGCTAAAAATGGGAATACTCGATGCAATTGTGGTGGATGAGCAATACAGGGAACAGGTTCTTACACCGGTAAAAGGGTGCGAAGACCATTATCTTTTTGCAGGAAAAACGCAGGCAGAAAAGAGTCTGTTGGACGTACTGGAACTAAACGAGGAAGTCAATGATATTTTTTCAAACCAGAGACTGACAAAAATCCTTTCAAGTATCGCTTATGGCGGTGAGAATGAAGTGTCAGTTTCTGAGGATGGTTCCTATCATATGGGTGTTCTGGCTGGAACAGTTACCGGGGAATATGAAGCAGGGTATCTGGGCAGTAAAGCGAGGGAAAGACACAGGCTTGCAAAAATAGAAGAATGTAAAAATCTGATATTGGTGTTAGAGGAAAAGATTGCAGGTTTAGAGAGAGAACGAAACAATTTATCAGAACGGAAGGACCGGCTGAAATCAGAATATGGTGCGCTTCCGGGCGATACGGATCTGAGGGAGGCAATGAAGCTGCTCTTAGCGGAAGAACAAAAGTATGAATTGCTGCGGAGTGAAAATGAAAAGACGGGGGAGCAGCTGACAGCCTTTCTGGAAGAAATAAAGGAAAAGAAAAAGGGTGCGATTGAGATCGCTGAAAAATTGTATCTCAACTGTACTTATGAGACGTTCCAGAGTGCAAAAAGTGCAGCGGAGGAATATGACAAAAATCTGGTAGAGTTAAAGTCGGCACATGAAATGATTTTAAGAAGCGCGGCATACTTAAGGGAGCGCAAAGTTCATTTAGAAGATTTAGATCTTGATATGGATCAGATCAGATATGACATAAGGGAGACCGAAAAGCAGATCAGTTCAAAACAGGAAGAAAGAACATCCATTCTGGAACAGCTTGCCCTGACAGATTATGAAGCGGTCAAAGACAGGTTAGATGCCTGCATTTCGTGGCTGAATGCATTTCCGAAAGAGTTTCAGAAACGTGTGACCGAAAAGACACAAAAGACGGATGAAGCAAAGCTGATCGAAGCGAATCGTATCAGCAATGCGGATACGATAAAGGTATATGAAAAGAAAGTGGAATTTTACCGGAAATGTTATGAACAGGAGCGGGGACTTTTTTATGTGGCTGTACCAGAAGAGATTACGGATGATGCAGGGCATATTTATGATTATCTGCTGACAGATATCAAAGATATGGAAAAAAACAGTATTATCGCTGACCTCAACAGGGTATATTTTGAAAACAGAGGTTTTCTGACCGATTATCAGCTTACGCAGAATGAATTATTTGCAGAATCAGATGAGAGTGAAAAAATAGATGATTATACCCCAAAGCGGCTTGATATCACAGCAAGATATCAGGGGACGAAGGTAACGTTTGCAAGTCTGCTGACACATCTTGATGAAGACATCAGTGAGCTTGAAAACCTGATCAAAGACGGAGACCGGGAATTATTCGAAGATATTCTGGCCAATACTGTGAGCCGCAAGATCCGGGGAAAGATCAATGCGTCGAATCTGTGGGTGCAGAAAATGAATACGCTGATGAATGGCATGGATACGTCAAGCGGTCTGAAACTGAGTCTCAGATGGAGGAGTAAGACAGCCGAAAAAGAGGATCAGCTTGACACCAGGGAACTGGTAGAACTGTTAAAGAAAGATTACCGTCTGATGAGTGAAGAAGAGGCGGCAAGACTTTCTGCACATTTCAGGTCAAAGGTCGACGAGGCGAGACGCAATGCGCGTGACAGTGCCGGAATGATCTCCTTTTATCAGATCATGAAAGAAACACTTGATTATAGAAAATGGTTTGAATTTCAGTTGTTCTCCCAAAAAAGCGGAGAGCGCCAGAAGGAACTGACCAATAGTGTATTTGGTACGTTCAGTGGAGGAGAAAAAGCAATGTCCATGTATGTACCGCTCTTTTCTGCTGTCGTTGCAAAATATCAGGGCGGCAGGGCGGATGCGCCGAGACTGATCTCGTTAGATGAGGCATTTGCCGGTGTCGACAACCGGAATATCAGAGACATGTTCCGCCTGATGACACAGTTTGAATTTGATTTTATTATCAATTCACAGGTATTGTGGGGAGACTGTGATACGCTGGATGCGCTGGCAATTTATCAGCTGATCCGCCCGGAAAACGCGAAATTTGTTACCGTAATGCCTTATTTATGGAACGGACACAGTAAAGAACTGTTAGATGATGAAGAAAAAGTAGAACAAAGAGGGATAGAGATTGAACAATTTGACAGGGCATGAAAAGTTAAAACGTGACTGCGTGGCATATTTCAGGCAAAATGAGATCTGGCAGCGCATCTTTACAGGTTTTCGTGAGAAATACAGTTCCTACGGCAGATTTTCGGGTAAAGTGACTGTAAAGAATATATCCGGGGACGGACTTGACACGTTAGAAGGATTCTTCTGCCAGAATTTTCATGGCAAAAAAAGTATTACGGTTTCTGCTGAAAAATTCCGAAAAGCACTTTCCTGCAGCAAATATGGGACGGTCACACCGGAAGAAGTGCTGGCAGAGTATTTTGGAAAAGCGCTGATTGGAAAGGCAGAGGAAAAGGCATTTAAAGAAAATCAGATACGGGAGATAAAAAAGGAGTTCCTTGAAAATTTCAAAGGGACTCCTGCCTTTTTGGAGTTTGATACATTCGAAAATATTTTAAAAAGCAGCGACAAAGAGAACTTAAAAGAGTGGAAACGCCTTCTCTGGCTGTGTGCGAACCTATATAACGCTTTGCCGTACCGCACACAAAAGAGCGTGTACCTCGCGGTATTTGCCGCTGCTGTAACCGGAAATCCGCATGCATTTGACCAGGGCACGGCAGAGGGAAAGATCCTTTATCAGGTCATACAAATGGATTTAGGACAGAGGGGCATACAGGTGGAAACTTTAGAAATGTTTCCTGCATATAAGAGACAGAAAAGCTATCTTCTTGCCGGGATATTAATCGATGATATTTCCAATTATGCATTGCTTTATAACGTGCATGCGATCAAAAAGAACGGAGAATTACACAGAGGGATGGACGGATTCTGTCAGGAAAAAAATATGGTGCAGGTGCCGCTTACAGTACTTTCTGAATGGGAGCGTATCGAGTGTGTGGATCATGAGATCTTTATCGTGGAAAACCCGTCTGTTTTTGCCCTGATCTGTGGAGAAAAGTCGTGCATGTGCATGAATGGGCAGCCAAGACTGGCAGGGCTTTTGGTGTTAGAACTGCTTGCAAAGTCAGGAACTAAGGTATATTATTCCGGCGATCTCGATCCGGAGGGGATACTGATCGCACAAAAATTATCGCAGTACTATCGGGGAACATTCTGCTATTGGCATATGACGCCTTTCGATTATGAGCAGTGCAGATCGAAAGAAATAATTTCTGAAAAGAGAAAGAAAATGCTGCAAAAGATTACAGATGAAAGGCTGCTCCCTGTCGTGGATGCGGTAACAAAATATGGGATGGCGGGCTATCAGGAAAGTATCGGATTGAATCAGATTTCCATTTGAAAAACTGGTTGATCAGGGTCACCGTCAATCAATGCAAAATGTTATTCCGGTCTCCCTAGCGCAAGGCCGAGGATATCGGGGAATATGCGGAAAAAGAAATTTTCCGCAAGCACCATTTGAAAGGTATGCTGACGATGGAATGATTCATTGCCGGACAAGGGAAGAAGAACTTAGCAAGTTTGATTTTCTTGCCAGAGAGAATGCAAAACGCTATAATATTCATATAAATGATATGAAGGGCGGAGGACAGCATGAAAGAAGGTAAATCACAGAAAAATTTTAAAATCAGCATACGTGCAAAAATTTTGACCGGAATGATAGCATGTGTTTTGATTGTGACGAATCTGATCGGCTGGTTTTTTATCGTACAGGCGAAAGATACATTGTTAGAACAGTGTAAGAACAATGCCAGAAATTCAGCTAAAATTGCCGCGGAAAGAATCGATGGTGATATTTTAGGACAAATTAAAGCCGGAGATGAGAAAACAGAAAATTATAAAGAAATATTATCGCAACTGCAGGATTTCTTGTGTGGAGATGATATCAAATACATATATACAATGCGGATGAATGGTGACAGGCTGGAATTTATTGGTGACGCTGATACCGAAGAAGGGGCTGCGATTGGCGAAGAATATGAGATTTATGATGAAATAGCAGAGGCATTTGACGGAAATGCCACAGTTGATAGTGAAATGACATCCGATGAGTGGGGAGATTTTTATAGTGCATTTGCTCCGGTTTACAATAGTTCCGGTGAAATTGCAGGAATTGTAGGAGTGGATTGTTCTGCAACTGATATCAGACTTCAGGAAAACATATTTATAAAAGAATTTGTAATCATTGAACTTGCAGGATTGGTGATAGCAGCAGCACTTTCGCTTATTATCAGTGGTGTTTTGTCAAGAAATGTAAGTGTGATAGCGGAGAAAATGAGTGAGCTTGCAAAGAAAGAGGGGGATCTTACACAAAAGATAAATGTAAGATCGACAGATGAGGTTGGAAATATTGCAGACAGTTTAAATATCTTTCTGGAGAACTTGCGTGAGATCATTCAAAATATCAGTGCAAGTGAAAAGAAACTTTTAAGTAATTCAGAGCATGTAAATAATATTGTAACTTCGTCTGCAAATGAAGTGTCGAAAGTAAATGCTACCATGAACGCTATGGAAGGCAGGGTTCTTGAAATGAGCGACATGGTGCATAAGATTGCTGAAAATGCACAGAGCAATAAGGAAATGATGTCATCCGTCATACATGAGACAAAATCGCAGGCAGAGTACATTGGTGAGGTTGGACAAAAAGCGGAAAAGTTAGAAGAAGATGCCGTATCTGCCAGAGAATGTATGCAGAATACGATTGTGAGAATTGGAAAGACGCTTGAAGATAAAATTGAAGAATCGAAGGAAGTAGAGCGGATACAACAGCTTACAAACCAGATTCTGAATGTTGCAGACCAGACAAACCTTCTTGCGCTGAATGCAAGCATTGAGGCCGCAAGAGCGGGAGAAAGTGGCAAAGGGTTTGCAGTTGTGGCAAACGAGATATCCAGTCTTGCAGAGGAATCATCAAAGACTGCAGGGGAAATTCAGAAAATTAATACGTTTATCGTGGATATCGTAGATAAACTGGCGGAATCTTCTTTTGAATTGTTAAACTATGTGAAAACAAATGTTATTTCAGATTATGATGTTCTTGTACATACAGGCGAGGAATATGCAAGCGATGCACATAATTTTAAAAATCAGATGGAGAAGTTTGGTGGCTGTATAGATGAACTGCAGCAGAGTATGGAACGTATTCATTATTATGTAAATGACATTATGGATGGGTTTGATAAACAGAAGGAAGAAGTGGTGAAAAATTCCGGATATATGACACAGATCGATGAAGAGTTTAAGAAAATTGTGGATGCGGTTTTGAACAATAAAGAAATTGTGGATGAACTTGAAACGATCATCAGTCAGTTTAAAATTTAAAATAGGTAATCATGTAAAAAGGTAAAAGGTAAGAGGATATCACCATGAACAACACATTATTACAACAGATCACCAGAAAAGACGCGAAAGCATTTACCCACAGCGGCAAGTTTCACGCGGACGACGTCTTTTCCTCAGCATTACTGCTCTATTTAAACCCGGAAATTACGATCACGCGCGGCAGCAAAGTTCCCGAAGATTATGACGGGATCGTATTTGACATTGGACGCGGAGAGTATGATCATCATCAGAAAGACAGCAGGATCCGTGAAAACGGAGTGCCGTATGCGGCGTTTGGACTGCTCTGGGAGCAGCTTGGTGCCGGAATCTTAGGAGAGGAACTCGCACAGACTTTTGATGAGGCATTTGTTCAGCCGCTTGATAACAACGACAATACCGGGGAGAAAAATGAACTTGCAACATTGATTGGAAATTTCAATCCGACATGGGATGCAGCGGGCAGCAGTGATGACGCATTTTTCAAGGCAGTCGGTGTAGCCGGAATGATTTTGGAAAATAAATTTGAACGCTATCTTGGAAATGAGCGGGCAGATAAACGGATCGAGGAAGTTTTAGAGGCACAGCAGAAGGCACTTGAGGCAGGAGAAAAACCGGAAGATGAGGCGAAAATACTGGTTCTGCCGGAATTTATCCCGTGTCAGAAAAGGCTCTCAGAAACCGATATCGCGTTTGTGATTTTCCCATCCAACCGCGGCGGTTACTGTATCCAGCCACAGAAAAGAGAATACTCCATGAATTACAAGTGCAGCTTCCCGGAAAAATGGCTTGGATTAGAAAATGAGGAGCTGGTGCAGGCAACAGGACTTTTCAGTGCAGGCTTCTGCCACAAGGGAGGTTTTCTGATGACGGCTGGCACATTAGAAGATGCCGTGGCGGCATGTAAGATCAGTTTGTCCTGCTTTAAGGAGGAGCCGGTGATCGTAAATTTTGGCGGTGGAAAAGAAGCGGATGAACTCTTACAGCAGCTGCCAGGAATGGAGCATGCGCGCATTTCACACTGCGCGCTGCCGGATGTCCCGGAACTTGAGGTGCAGGGAATTTACGGAGAAGTTATCATGGAAAAGCAACAGTGGAAGAGCCGGATCAAAGACCAGGTGAAACAGATTTTAAAGGAAAAACCGGAAGCTGTTTATGTGGAAGGCGATGTTTTTTTGACCTATCCGGTTGTGCATCAGCTTCGTAAAAAACATATTCCGGTCTTAACACGGGTGGAACGGGATGGAGAGCATTATATCGTGCGCATCCCGTCCGGGTCGTAAATCATTCACGATAATAAAATTTTTACATGTTTTCTGAAGATGGGGCAGTCTGCTTTCACCAGCAGGCTGCTCCATTACGTTCTAGATCCCCCTTTTGATAACCAAACAAAATTTATTGACGAAGCCCCAAAAAGGCAGTAAGATACGCAATGTAAAATATTCAATACAAATTTATGCATAACAAGATACGCATAATAAAATACAGATAGTAAGAAATCAGGAAAGGAGTCCTCTCATTGAAAAATAATAAATATGAAATCGATATGTGTAACGGCACTATCATGGATAAATTAATTTCCTTTGCATTCCCTCTGATGCTTTCGGGAATTTTACAATTAATGTTTAATGCAGTCGACATCATCGTCGTGGGACGATTCAGCGGCAGTCAGGCGCTTGCAGCGGTCGGTTCGACAACGGCACTGATCAATGTATTTGTGAATTTGTTTATCGGAATTTCACTTGGAGCGAATGTGCTTGCGGCAAGATTTTATGCCGCAGGACGGGAGGAAGAAATGTCACAGACCGTACATACTGCGATCACGTTAGCACTGATCAGCGGTGTTGTGATGGCATTTGTTGGTGTATTGTTTGCGAAGGGGGCATTGGAACTGATGGGCACACCGGATGACGTGATCAGTCAGTCGACCTTATATATGCGGATCTATTTTATGGGGATGCCATTTTTTATGCTCTATAATTACGGTGCAGCGATACTCCGTGCCGTCGGGGACACCAAAAGACCGCTTTTCTTCCTTATCATTTCAGGCTGTATCAATGCGGGATTAAACCTGATCCTGGTGATTGGATTCCATCTGGATGTTGCCGGGGTTGCAATCGCAACGATCATTTCCCAGTGTGTGTCCTGTATTCTGGTTTTACGATGCCTTTGCAGGACGCAGAGCAGTTATCAGCTTCATTTTTCAAAGCTGTGTATCAAAGAAGTTTATCTGAAACAGATTTTTCAGGTTGGGATTCCGGCAGGAATTCAGAGTACAGTGATCAACTTTTCGAACGCACTGTTACAGTCGTCCGTCAACTCTTTTGGTGCGACGGCGATGGCGGGGTATACGGCAGCCAATAACCTGCTTGGCTTTTTGTATGTTTCAGTCAATTCCATCACACAGGCCTGCATGAGTTTTACGAGTCAGAATTTTAGTGTGGGAAAATATAAGAGAATGGACCGAGTTCTTATGGATTGTCTGATTTTGTCTGTGAGTGTTGCTGCTGTGCTTGGATGCAGCGCATATTTCTTTGGGGCACAGATACTGACGATCTATACCAAAGAACCGGATGTGATTGCATGTGGATTGGAAATACTTTCCATCACAACCGTGCCGTATTTCCTGTGCGGCATCATGGATCTTTTCCCAGGCGCACTGCGTGGTATGGGGTATTCCTCTGTTCCTATGATACTGTCTGTGATCGGCACGGTCGGGATGCGTATTTTATGGATCTTTGTATTTTTCCCGCTTCACAGATCCCTGTATTTTCTGTTTATCTCGTATCCGGCGTCCTGGCTGGCTACGATCATAATGCAGGTGATCTGCTATTATTTTGTGCGGAAAAAATGCTTATCGGCTGTGAAGAATCCAGATTTGGAAAAAATACGTCAGTGACAGGTGTAATCTGAAATCATAGATAAGATTTGGAAAAGAAAAAATCTCATGCTATAATGTGTTAGGCAATGAGCAGAAAATTCGTTTATTACCCGGAGATAAAGTACAGAAAGGCAAAAAGATGAAATTATACATAATCAGGCACGGTGAAACATCGTGGAACAAACAGAAAAAACTGCAGGGACAGCGTGATATCATGTTAAATGATGCGGGCATCCGTCTTGCAGAATTAACCGGTGAAGGCATGAAAGACATAGATTTTGATCTTGTCATTTCAAGTCCCCTGATCCGCGCAAAACAGACGGCAGAGCTTGTGATGGCGGGAAGACATCTTCCTATGATCACAGACAGACGTATCATAGAACTTTCTTTTGGCGACTGGGAGGGAGAATGTGTGAGAGACAGCAAAGTCCTTCCACCGGATTTTATTGATAAGTTTTACAATGATCCGTATCACTGCATGAGGGCTCCGGGCGGGGAAAGTTTTCAGGATGTTTTAAAACGGACCGAAGATTTTTATCAGTCGCTGGTACAGAACAAGGCATATGAAAATGCTACGATCTTCATATCGACACACGGGGCAGCCGGACGCTGTTTTCTGGCAAATTTTTATGATGATAAAGAAGATATCTGGCGCGGGGGAATCCCGAAAAACTGTTCTGTCTGCATTGTTGAGGTGAAGGATGGTGTCGGAACAGTGTTAGAAAAAGACAAAATTTTTTATGATGAAGCGGAATAGATAAAATACACGGGAGGAGATAATAAAAATGGCATGTACTACAATACTTGTTGGGAAAAAAGCATCTTATGACGGTTCTACGATGATCGCAAGAAATGATGATTCCGGTTCCGGACATTTTACACCGAAAAAATTTGTTGTTATTCATCCGGAGGAGCAGCCGAAAACATATAAATCTGTTATTTCACATGTGACAATCGAACTTCCGGATGATCCGATGCGCTATACGGCGGTGCCAAATGCCGTGGAGGGAGAAGGAATCTGGGCAGCGGCAGGTGTCAATGAGGCAAATGTTGCGATGACAGCAACGGAGACGATCACATCAAATCCGCGTGTGCTTGGAGCAGATCCGTTAGTTGAAATTCAGCCGGCGGAAGATGGAAAAGAAGAAGTACCTGGCGGGATCGGCGAGGAGGATATCGTATGTATCGTTCTGCCGTATATCCGCAGTGCAAGAGAGGGTGTGAAACGCCTTGGTTCTCTATTAGAACAGTACGGCACCTATGAGATGAACGGAATCGCTTTTCAGGATCAGGATGAGGTCTGGTGGCTTGAGACGATCGGCGGACATCACTGGATCGCAAGAAGGGTGCCGGATGATGTATATGTTGTCATGCCAAACCAGCTTGGTATTGACCACTTTGATCTTGAGGATGCGCTATCTGATCAGAAAGAATATATGTGTTCTTCAGATCTGAAAGAATTTATTGAGAAAAATCATCTGAATCTCTCAATGGACGGCAGCTTAAATCCGAGAGATGCGTTTGGCAGCCATGATGACGCAGACCATGTATACAATACGCCGAGAGCGTGGTATATGGAGCGCTGCTTAAATCCGCACACGAAAGTCTGGGATGGAGAACATGCAGACTATACCCCGCAGTCCGACGACATTCCGTGGTGTATGGTACCGGAAAAGAAGATCACGGTGGAGGATGTAAAATATGTGCTGTCCTCCCACTTCCAGGGGACGCCGTACGATCCGTATGCGGCATACGGGGAGAAAAATATGCGCGGTGCATACCGCTCGATCGGAATCAACCGCAATGACTTTTTGGCTGTGATCCAGATGCGTCCGGGAATGGAACGTGACTGTAATGTGATCGAGTGGATCGCATTTGCATCCAATGCGTTTAATGTACTGGTTCCGTTTTATGCGGATATCGATGAGACACCGGACTATCTCTGCAACACCACAGGTGAGGTTTCCACGGACAATTTTTACTGGTCAGGCAGGATGATCGCGGCGATGGCAGACGCCTCTTACCGCAGTTCGGTATTCCATATTGAAAGATATAAGGAACATGTGTTAGCGAAAGGTCATGAGCTGATTAATCGTTATGATGCACTTCTTTCCCAAGAGACGGATGCAGCAAAAAGAAAAGAGATCCGGCATGAGGCAAACCGTGCGGTTGCCGGAATGTTAAAGAAAGAAACCACAGATACACTCGATAAGGTACTGTTTGAACTGAGCGGTCAGATGAAAAATGCATATGCGAGATCAGATGCATAACATGCAGATAAAAGTTAATCGAAAAGGAGGGGGCATAGATTGATAAAAAGTCGGTATATTTTTCTTGGACTGGCAATGATCTTAATGCTGGCAGGATGCGGCGCAAACCGGAAAACAATCCGGTTTGGAGCTGCGGGAATCGGCGGAATGTACGATTCCTTTGCCAATGCATATGTCAGTCTTGCAAATAAAGAGGATTTTTCGTATAAACTTGAAACAAGGAATACTGCCGGATCTGCAGCAAATGTCAGACTTCTTTCGGGCAAATATATTGAACTTGGGATTGCCCAGGCAGATCTGGTGGAGGAAGCCTATCATGGAACCGGGGAATTCCGGGACAAAGCATACCAGGGATATAAAGCGGTTGCAGCGCTTTATCCGGAGGCATGTCAGATCGTCGTGCGCACGGATTCAGAGATTGAGACATTGGATGATCTTCTTGGGAAAACGATCAGTATCGGGGCAGAGGAATCCGGGACAGAGCGGAACGCAAACCAGATTCTGCAGGCACAGGGCATCAGCGGAGATATGGTAAAGACTGTCAATTTGGATTACACGGAGGCGGCAGCGAAACTTGCAGATGGAGAGATCGATGCGTTCTTTTGTACAGCGGGAACACAGACTACGGTGATCGGGGAACTGGCAAAGGAATGCGGAATCCGGCTGTTGAGTATTGATGTAAAATGCCGGAACCGGTTAAAGGCGGCATATCCGTTTTATTCCGAATATACGATTCCGGCAGGCACTTATACCGGTCAGACAGAAGAGGTAAAAACACTGTCTGTACAGGCGGTGCTTCTGGCAGGTGACAGTTTATCGGAGAATACGGTAAAAGAGCTGACGGAACTTTTATTTTTACATGGAAAGGATATCCGCTATGCGGCCTCAATCGAATTAAAAGAGGACGAGCAGTCTGCGATTGGAGGTATTACAATCCCGTTTCATAAGGGTGCGGCGGCATATTATGCAGAGTGCGGTATCGAGGTGCCGACAGAGTAAATACCGGATTTGAAAAATAAGATCCGGTTTGGGAATTAGAATCGAAAGGATAAATATGGAAGTTCAGTTGGATATGTATCAGACATTGGCAGCTTCGGTGCTGGTGCTGATGCTGGGTAGTTATCTAAAACAACAGATACATGTACTGGAAAAATTCTGTATTCCGGCGCCGGTCGTCGGGGGACTGCTATTTGCAATCGTCACATGTATCTGTTACAGCAGTGGATTTATGGAGATCTCTTTTGATGATACCTTAAGGGAAGTGTGTATGGTATTCTTTTTTACATCAGTAGGATTTCAGGCAAATCTGAAGGTGTTAAAGAGTGGTGGAAAGTCGCTGGCGATATTTTTAGGGTTGGTCATTCTCCTGATCGTTTTACAGAATCTGCTTGCAATCGGAACATCCCATCTGCTTGGCATTGATGCGCTGATCGGTATGTGTACCGGTTCGATCCCGATGGTGGGCGGACACGGAACTGCGGGCGCGTTTGGCCCGGTTCTGGAGGATCTGAATGTGGAAGGTGCAACGACGATCTGTACCGCGGCGGCAACATTTGGACTGATCGCGGGAAGTCTGGTTGGCGGACCGCTTGGCAGGAAACTGATCGAAAAGAAAAATCTGCTCGATACGGTTGTGCCGGAAGATGACAGTCTTCTGGTGGAAGATGAAAAGAAACATGAGCGTCATACGAATATGTATGCATCTGCAGTGTTTCAGCTGATTCTGGCAATCGGACTGGGCACCGTTTTTTCCTGGCTTCTGACGAAAACAGGAATGACGTTCCCAATCTATATCGGCGCAATGATCGCAGCGGCACTGTTTCGTAATATCGGAGAGTATTCCGGCAAGTTTGTGATCCATATGGGAGAGATCAATGATATTGGTGGTATTTCGCTGTCATTGTTCCTTGGAATGGCAATGATCACGTTAAAACTGTGGCAGCTTGCGTCGCTTGCACTGCCGCTTATCATACTGTTGGCAGTACAGGCAGTTTTGATCTGTGTATTTGCAAGGTTTGTGGTATTTTATGTGATGGGAAAAGATTATGACGCAGCGGTGCTTGCAGCCGGAACCTGTGGATTTGGAATGGGCGCGACACCGAACGCCATGGCAAACATGCAGGTGCTGTGTGAAAAATATGCTCCGTCCGTAAAGGCGTATCTGATCATTCCTCTGATCGGAAGTCTGTTTGCAGATTTTATCAACAGTCTGGTTATTACATTTTTCATCAATATATTATAATAGAAGAAACGGAGTAAGTATGTTTAAATTCAGAAAGAAACGAGAGAAAGGTCACGAATACAATCTGACTTATGATAATCTTGCGGTTCCGGAGATCCATACACATGAACCGGAGGATGCGGCAGATGAAGATGAAAAAAAGCCGGGAATTACTTATGACAGTGTGGCGATCCCGGAGATCCATATCAGAAAACGATAGAAAGGTAATTGAAATATATGGCAGTAAATAAAAATGGAATTGTAGTAATTGGTGCAGTATTTGTGGATATCAAGGGGTTTCCGGAAGATATTTATATCCCGGATGGGAGAAATGCGGGAAGAATCGAATATATCCATGGAGGTGTCAGCCGTAACGTTGTAGAAGATATCGCGAATATCGAACTGCGCCCTACATTTTTGGGAATTGTGGATGATTCGGCACTTGGAAGTGATGTCATTCACAAACTGCAGAATCATAAAGTAAATACAGAATACATGTTAACGATTCCAAATGGAATGGGAACCTGGCTTGCTGTATTTGACCATCGTGGAGATGTTGCCGGTTCAATTTCACAGAGACCGAATCTGATGCCGATTCTTGATGTGTTGGAAGAATCCGGGGATGAGATTTTTGAAAATGCTGATTCTGTCGTGATCGAAGTGGATATGGATAAAGAGATCGTAAAAAAAGTGGTAAGTCTGTGTGAAAAGTTTAAAAAACCGCTTTACGGGGTTGTCAGCAATATGAGTATTGCGGCAGAGAGAAGAGATTTCCTGCGGAAATTTGACTGTTTTATCTGTAACCAGTTAGAGGCAGGGATGTTCTTTTCGGATGATTACAGCGAAAAGACACCGGAAGCACTCGCAGAAATTCTTGCAGGCTGTGTAAAACGTGCCAATATTCCGTCCATGGTTGTGACGATGGGAGGCAAAGGTGCGGTCTATGCAGACCGGGAAGGCACATACGGCATCTGCCCGGCAAAAAAAGTACAGGTAAAAGATACGACAGGAGCAGGCGATGCGTTTTGCGCAGGTGTGGCAAGTGGTCTGACATACGGAAAAACCTTAGAGGAAGCGGTGGAGATTGGAACACGTCTGGCGGCGTCCGTGATCACGTCATCCGAGAATGTCTGTCCGCGTTTCCTTCCGGCGGAACTTGGAATTGACGCATAAACCTGGAAAAATCCGCTATATTAAGAATATAAATGTGAAAAGGACGTGTTTCCGAGAATATCGGACATATCTATTTTAATGCCATCAAATCTATGCTAAACTCATGGGCAGAAAGTCACGGTTTGAATAAGTACCGGAGCATTACGAAAGATGAGGAGCAGAGTGATGGAGATGGAAAGTGTATTTTTAGACAATCTTCCGGACACAGCCAATATGATCTTAAATATTCTGTGGGACAGAAATGAAGAGATGTGTACTGCTGAGTTAACGGAAGCAGTGAATGAAGTGTATAACAGACGCTGGGAAAAAGGTCTGATACAGGAATTTATCAATCTGCTGATCCGGATGGACTATGTGGAGAAGAAAAGGCATGGATTTCGTGTATATTACACTGCATTAGGTTCAGATTATGAATTATAAAAATATTCTGAAAATTTAAAAGAAATCATAAAATAACAAAAAAACAAATGGATAATACTTGACTTTGCTGATTTATAGTGCTATAACATAACCGAAGCAAGAAAATAAAGTAAAAGGATGAAAGATGATATGCAGAAAGGAAGCGTATAGTATGTCAGATAAGAATCCAAAACATCCATTAAAAAAGAAAAAGGCAGCAGCCAAGATCAATATTGCAGATCATGCCGCAGTAGAAGAGGCAAGAGAAGCGCATAAGTCAAAGAAACATGTATATTGATCACAGGTTACAAAGTAGATGAGAGATGCCCGGAGTCGCAAGACCCTGGGTATTTTTTGATTTATGGGAAATTAAAGGTTTCTTTCTTTACAAATTAAAAAAGATATATTACGATAATTCCCGGTAGAAAGGATGAGGTTTATGAAAGAATTACTTTATGGCATTGTGGAACTGCTCGCGAAGATACATAGTTATCTGCTCCGGTTCAATGATGCATACGAATACAATTTCAGTGATAAGGAATTGCATTTTTTAGTCATTGGAATTTTGGGAATGATGTTTATTTTTGTGGTGTATCCTGTTTTTAAATGGCTCGCAAAACACGATCATGTGATGGTGATCGCATGGATTTATGTTTTTACACTGATCATCGTGATCACATTTGCGATTGAGATCGGACAGAAGGTGACGAATACCGGCAATATGGAATTTGCAGATATCGTATTTGGAGTAGTCGGGTTTATCGTGATGTTTTTTATTTTTGCGGTCATCCGGGAGATTTATAAAGGAATCGTAAGTCTGATCCGGGATGTGGCGCATCAGGATCAAAACCGCAGCAAAAAGAGACATCAGAGAGTGTATGACGAATATGAAGAAGATGTCATGGATGAGGATGACGAAGAATAACTACGGAGAGACATCCGTGTGAAGAATAAGATTTTTCACATGCAGGAATGGAGAGTTTTATGCGACAGATTTTAAAAAGAATTGTGGAAACATTGGTTGTGATATTTGGAAACTGCATTTATGCATTTGGAATTGCAATGTTTATTCTGCCAAGCGGGCTGATCACCGGTGGAACGACCGGTATCGCACTGTTTGTCAATGATGTTTTCCACACGCCGGTCACCGTGTTTGTATTTGTATTTAATACCATTATGTTTCTGATCGGATTTTTTGCATTCGGGTGGAAGTTTGCGGCAAATACGATTGTCAGCACATTCAGCTACCCGATTGCACTCGAACTGATCACAAGGCTGCTTGGGGGTTACCGGATTACCGATGACCTGATCTTGTGTACTGTTTTTGGCGGTATTTGTATCGGGGCAGCGATCGGACTTGTCATCCGGATGGGGGCTTCCACGGGCGGCATGGATATTCCGCCGCTGATCTTAAATAAGTATTTTAAGATTCCGGTGTCAAGTTCCATCTATGTATTTGATATGCTGATCTTACTCCTTCAGGTATTTCACAGCACAGGTGAACAGGTACTCTATGGCATTCTGCTTGTGATCGTATACAGCGCAGTGCTGGATAAATGTCTGATGCTTGGAACTACGAAAATGCAGATCAAGGTCGTCAGCAGCCATATTGATGAGATCCGCACAGCGGTATTAAAAGATATTGACCGCGGTGTGACACTGTTAAACAGCGAGACAGGGTTCTTAAGAAATAACACGATGATGCTTCTGACCGTGGTATCCATGCGTGAGCTTGCCAAAACGGAAAAACTGATTCATGAAGTAGACCCGGATGCCTTTGTGGTTATCAATAAAGTCAGTGAAGTGTCGGGAAGAGGTTTTTCGAGCAAGAAGAGATATTTAAAACAGACCGGGGATGTGGAAGGTTAAAGGGAGGATCAGATGACACTGCAGCAGTTAAAATATGCATTGACGATCGCGGACTGCGGATCGATGAATGAGGCGGCAAAGACACTATTTCTTTCCCAGCCGAGTCTCTCAGAGACGATCCGGGAACTTGAAACGGAGATCGGGTTTGATCTGTTTGTGCGTTCTAACCGGGGAATCCTGGTGACACCGGAGGGGGAAGAGTTTTTAGGATATGCAAGACAGGTCACGGAGCAGTTTACACTGCTCACTTCCCGCTATATCGACAAGCAGGTCAAAGAAAAGTTCAGCGTATCCATGCAGCACTATACATTTGCAGTCAAGGCATTTGTGGAGACGGTAAAACAGGCTGGAATGGAACAGTATGAATTTGCAGTCCATGAGACCACCACTTATGATGTACTTGAGAATGTAAAAAATTTCCGGAGTGAGATCGGGGTTTTATATCTGAATGATTTCAATGAGAAAGTCATGAATAAGATCATCAGAGAACACGGATTGGAATTTATTGAACTGTTTTCCTGCGACACCTATGTCTATCTCTGGTCCGGGCATCCGCTGGCAAAACAGGAAGTGATCTCGATGGAAGAACTCGATGCGTATCCATGTCTTTCTTTTGATCAGGGCGAACACCATTCGCTTTATCTGGCGGAGGAAATGAAGAGTACTTATGATTATAAAAGACTCATCAAGGCAAATGACCGTGCCACGCTTCTGAATCTGATGATTGGATTAAATGCCTATACGCTCTGTTCCGGAATTATCTGTGAGGAACTAAACGGCAGTGACTATATGGCAATCCCGTTAAAGGAAACGGAGAAAATGCGCATTGGCTATGTGAAGCGGAAAGGGGCAAAAGTCAGCCATATCGGGGAGATCTATATCGAAGAATTAAAAAAATACAGGGAAAATGTGATGTAATCAGTTATAGGTGAAACCTATAACCAACTCAAGGTTTCCAATATTAACACTTTCTGTAACTACCTGTTATAATAAGGACTATCAAATCAAGACAGAGCAGTAGGAGAAAGGAGAGATCAGATATGCGTACAGAAATTAAGACCTATACAACAGCAGACAAAATGATGATGACAGGATCCATGTGCGGCATGATGTGTATGTGCTGTATGGGACGATTTCGTGTGCGGAAAGATATCTGATTTTATGCGTTGATAGAAAATGTAAAACAGATGTTTCCGCGAGGGAGCATCTGTTTTTTTGCCTTAAAATAAAATTTGTGTTAATATGGAGCGCGGAGTGCAGACAGGTGCTCACATAGGGCAGGAAGAAAGGAGAACATGTATGGCAGCAATTGAGGTCAGACATCTCTATAAAAGGTTTGAACAAAAGGGAGTGACCGTTGAGGCATTAAGTGATATCAATCTGACGGTGGAGCAGGGCGATATCTACGGAATCATCGGTATGTCGGGAGCTGGAAAAAGTACACTGGTACGATGCTTAAATTTCTTAGAGAAACCGACAGAAGGTCAGGTGCTGATCGAGGGTCAGGAATTAGGAGCATTGACAGAGAAGGAATTAAGAGGGCAGCGCAGCGATATTGCGATGATTTTTCAGAATTTTAATCTTCTGATGCAAAAGAGTGTACTTGACAATGTATGTTTCCCGATGCAGATTCAGGGAAAGAAAAAGAAAGAGGCGAGAGAAAGAGCGAGAGAACTGTTAAAAACGGTTGGCCTTTCCGAAAAAGAAAAGGCATATCCGGCACAGCTTTCCGGAGGACAGAGACAGAGAGTTGCGATCGCAAGAGCACTTGCTTCCGATCCGAAGATTTTACTTTGCGATGAGGCGACCAGCGCATTAGATCCACAGACAACCGCTTCGATCCTATCGCTGCTAAAAGAGATCAATGAAAAACTTGGCATCACGATCGTGATCATCACACATCAGATGTCAGTGATCCGTGAGATCTGCAGCCATGTGGCGATCATTGAACATGGTGTGTTAGTGGAAGACGGACTTGTGGAGGATATCTTTTCCCATCCGAAATCCAAAGCTGCAAAGGAACTGATCTTAAGGGATCAGCCGGGGAATAACAATGCACCATTGGCAAATGCAGTTCAGGAGCGCATGCAGGGAGATAAAAAGATCCGAATCGTCTTTTCTGAAAATTCCGCATTTGAGCCGGTCATTGCAAACATGATCTTACAGTTTAAAACACCGGTCAATATTTTAAGGGCAGACACCAAGAATGTCGGCGGTGTAGCCAAGGGAGAAATGATTTTAGGACTTCCGGAGGATAGACATTTACAGGTGGATATTGAGGAATATTTAAAAGAAAAAGGACTCGCAGTTGAGGAGGTGACCGAAGATGTGGAATGAGCAGATTATCATGATGCTGTTAGAGGGCATCAAGGACACACTTTATATGACATTGACATCGACACTGATCGGTTATGTGATCGGACTTCCGATGGGAATTCTTTTAACGGTCACTGACAAAGATGGAATTCATCCGAATACAGCAGTTTACAAGGTATTAGACGTGATCGCAAACCTGATCCGAAGCGTACCGTTTTTGATTTTGCTGATCGTGCTGATTCCGTTTACGAGATTTCTGATCGGAAGAAGCTATGGTCCGACAGCGACGATCGTACCGCTTGTCATAGCAGCGGCACCATATATTGCACGAATGGTGGAGTCTTCCTTAAAGGAAGTGGACGCAGGTGTCATTGAGGCAGCGCGTTCCATGGGAGCATCCAATTTTACCATTGTAACAAAAGTTATGTTAGTGGAAGCGCGTACATCCCTGATCGTAGGGGCAACCATTTCACTTGGAACAATTTTAGGATATTCCGCAATGGCGGGAACCGTCGGCGGCGGTGGACTTGGAGATATCGCAATCCGCTATGGTTATACCAGATGGCAGACCGATATCATGATCGTAACGGTTATTTTACTGGTAATTTTATTCCAGATATTCCAGACGATCGGCATGAAGCTTGCGAGCAATTTAGATCGCAGAAAATAAACGTAAACAATGTTTTTTAACATTTGTATAAACAAGGAGTAAAATCCTGCCCAATGTGTTGGGCATTGCTCCATGCAAGAGGCACATGCTATGCAAGCTATTGAGCATAGCATGCATAGCAGACATTTTGCTCCGCAAAACAAGGAGTAAAATCCTCTGCTCCTGCAAAGGCAGTCGCATTTTGCTCCGCAAAACAAGGAGGATTCATATTATGAAAAAAAGAGTACTTACCACAATCTTAGCAGGCGTTTTAGCAGTATCTGCATTCGCAGGATGCGGCAGCAGCAACACAGCAGGCAATGCAGCTGCAGATAATAACGCAGCAGCAGAAACAAATGATGCAGCAGTTGCAGACACCACTGCAGCAGAAAGTGAAGCAGCCGAGAGCGTAGCTGACACACAGACAACAGAGGGCGGTACGATTACCGTAGCAGCTTCTGCAACACCACATGCAGAGATCTTAGAGGAAGCAAAGAAGATCCTTGCAGATCAGGGATGGGACTTAGAGATCACAATTTTTGATGATTACGTACTTCCAAACGAGGTAGTAGAGAGCGGCGAGTTCGACGCAAACTACTTCCAGCACATTCCTTACTTAGAGAACTTCAACGCAGAGAAAGGTACACACCTTGTCAATGCAGGAGGCATTCACTACGAGCCATTCGGAATTTATCCGGGAACAAAGAAAGATCTCTCTGAGTTAGCAGACGGCGATACGATCGCAGTACCAAACGATACCACAAACGAGGCAAGAGCATTATTACTGTTACAGGATAACGGCATCATCACTTTAAAAGACGGCGCCGGCTTAGAGGCAACTGTCAACGATATCGCTGAGAACCCGCACAACGTAAAGATCGAAGAGCTCGCAGCAGAACAGGTAGCAAGAGTGGCACCGGAAGTTGCATTCGTTGTATTAAACGGTAACTACGCATTACAGGCAGGTTACTCTGTAGCACAGGATTCCTTAGCATACGAGACATCTGATTCTGAGGCAGCAAAAACATATGTAAATGTCATCGCTGTAAAAGAAGGAAACGAGAACAACCCTGGCATCCAGGCACTTGTAAAAGTATTAAAATCTGATGACATCAAGAAATTCATTAACGATACTTATGATGGAGCAGTTATTCCGTTTGAGGACTAATTGAGACAGAAAGTTTTTAGGCTTTATAGATAAGTCGATGGAAAACATAGCAGAATGATAGATACCGGATAAAGAACGCAGAAAGTTTTGGAACTGCGTCTTTATCCGGTATTTTTTTGTGGTAGTGGTTTATAAATTTTTCATAATAAAATGATTGAGATGTGTTTTTTGATGTAGTATATTATAAATATAGTTCTTAATAGTCAAAAATACAATTCAAAAGTAAATCAATATGGTTATCAAATGGACTGTAATGAAAAATAGAAAGACTTATGAAAATACATTAAGTATTATTTTAGATGAACTGGATATTAAGATGGAGGAGGTTAAGGTAGAGCAGGTTATTTTAAATCGTTACGGAAAAAGGGCGATACGTTTGGATGCGTGGGGGAAAACCGTTGATAACAGGCAGATCAATATGGAAATGGAAAATAATATGCATGATGATGTGAAGAAATAACAGGATTACATCTTGAGGATGGTACAACAAAAATTTTCTTAAATATGGCAAGTAAAAATGGTTCCAAAGAGTTGATGAGTTTGTTACAATATATGAAAGATACACGATTAGATAATTCTGAAATTAAGGTAAAGGATGAACGGCTTATAGAGCTTGACAGGATTGTATCAGAGGTAAAAGAATCAGAAGAATGGGAGGCAGTGGAGATGAACATTCTTGAGGTTGGAATCAGTAATGGCGAAATGAAAAAGCTGGTTGGAGTATCTGAAAATACGTAATAATTAAATGAAACAAAAATCTGTCCCGGGCTACAATATGGACACAATCTGTAAGAGCCTGGCTTAGACAAATTCTCCATGCAAAAATAATATAGTTTTTCTAGTACCCAGCACGAAAAATCTGATGTATATTAAAAGTATCATCAGATTTTTTTTCGTAATAGTCAGTGTTTTGATAAAGACAGATCTCACCTTATCATATGTGAAGCAGGAATCAATACATTGAAAAAGTCAGTATAAAGAGAGGCAGTCACATGTTTACAAAAAACAACACCATGAACGAAATTTTAAATACAGAGCCGGTCGGACGTGCAGCCGGCAATCTGTTTCCAACCTGTTTTATGGCACGCGTACCGGTGGAACACAGGGATCATACGATGGCACAGATTGAGAAGGAAGAAACGATGGAGTGGGGAGCACCATTTTTAGCGGATGCCTTTTTAGAATGTGCAAACCTGATCAAAGAAACGGCGGAGACAAAGAAATTTAAGTACATTCCACTGTGGGGAGAAAATGATGATGCATCGGCAGGCGATAAAATGTCACACTGGAAAAACGGGATCCCGGATGCAGATTTAAATACGGAGGAAGGTGTCTGGCTGTTTACCGGTGATCCGGCTGTGGACAACGAGGCATTTGCGCATACTGCTGGCAGTGATTCCATTCCGCCTTATGAATCTGTGGCGGTTTCCAAGGAAAAAAGAAATACATCAGGCTTAAAACCGGCGGTGATCCTCTGTCCGGGCGGCGGCTATGAGATGGTATCCTTCTATAATGAGGGACTTCAGCCTGCACAGCGCATGGAACGCGATGGCGGCTATAAGGCATTTATTTTATGCTACCGGATCCGTCCGAACTACTATCCGCTGCCACAGATGGATCTTGCAAGAGCGGTTATGTATGTGCGGGCACATGCGGCGGAATATCAGGTGGATCCGAACCGGATCGTGATCGTGGGCGCATCCGCAGGCGGTCATCTCTGTGCGAGTGAGGCGCTGCTCCATGAGGAATTAAAGGAAAATGTACTGGAAAACCTTGCAAAATTCCAGAAAGCTGATATGGTAGAACAATATAGAAAAATTTCTGCCAGACCGGACGCAGTAGGATTATTATATCCGGTCATCAGCTTTACTTCAGAATATCACGAGGGAAGTTATATTTATAATACGAATGAGAAACCGGGACTTCGTGAAAAATTATCGGTTGAGTTCCATATCACGTCGGATTATCCGATGACTTATGCCTATGCCAATGCGGACGATGGCTGTGTACCTGCAAGCAATACCATGCGTTTGAATGAAGCACTGGAAAAAGCAGGCGTAAAGCATCTGTGCGAGGTTTATCCGACCGGAGATCATGGAATCGGGCTTGGATATCATACTTCTGCAAAAATGTGGAGTGAAAACATGCTTGCGTTCTTTGATCAAAATTTATAAAACAGGACTTTGAATTAAATTTTTCACGTTTCAGGCTGCGTATCTCCGGCGGAGGATATAAGAGAGGAATATCATATATGTTACAGGATATCAATGAAATTTCAGATGGAAAAATATACGGCGTACATGATATGGTCCGTGTCGGCTGCAGTGACTGCGAGGGCTGTCATAGCTGCTGTGAACAGATGGGAGATACAGTTTTAGTCGATCCGTACGACTGTAAAAGATTAGAGACAGAGCTTGGGATGGGATTTGAACAACTGATGCAGTCCTGTGTAGGACTTCATGTGGAAGAGGGGCTTATCGTGCCGCATTTGAAAATGCAGGAACAGACGGATACCTGTGTATTTTTAAATGAGGTGGGAAGGTGCAGTATCCATGCATACCGTCCGGGCATCTGCAGACTATTTCCTCTGGGAAGAATTTATGAGGAGCAGGGTGTTTCCTATTTTCTACAGAGTGGTGCCTGTGAACGCGGCAAAACGAAAATCAAAGTGGAAAAATGGTTAGATACGCCGCAGTTAAAACGATATCAGCAGTTTTTGGCAGAGTGGCACAGCTTAAAAAAGAATATGCAGGAATATTTAAGCCGGCTGAATACTGAGGATGAAAAGAAAACGGTCTGCATGATGTTTTTACAGATTTTCTTTTTCCGTCCATATGAGAGCGGGCGTGACTTCTATGAGGAATGGGAGGAGCGCAGTATTTTAAAACCACAGCTTGCAATTAGCCAGGAAGTGTTAGAAAATCCGGCACGTCATAAACTGGAAAACAAATCTGATGTTTTTTAAAAAATACAAGTGGATAATTAGTAACGGAAAAGGTTGATATTCTAACAAAAAGTGCTATGATTATATCCGGCTGAAAATTGAAATTTCAGAGAAGCCTCTGAAGAAAAGGATATTTTATGAAGTACTTGAGACAATTTATGATCATTCTGTTGTTTTCATTTCTGGGAGAGCTGTTAAAATATGTGCTCCCGTTTCCGGTACCGGCAAGTATTTATGGGCTGGTTCTCTTATTTATTGCACTGGAAACAAGGATCCTTCCACTTGCAGCAGTCAAAGATGCCGGAAAGTTCATGATCGAAATCATGCCGTTAATGTTTATTCCGGCCGGTGCAGGACTCATTGATGCATGGGATGCACTACGCCCGATCTGTGTGCAGATCGTGATGATCATGGTGGTATCAACGATCGTGGTTATGATCGTGTCCGGTCATGTGACACAATTTGTGATGCGCAGGGGGAAAAGGAAAGGAGAGCAGCAATGAAAGAGTTTTTATGTGATTCCGTATTTTTTGGTGTTGCGATCAGCATTTTGGCATATGAGCTGGGTGTATTTTTGAAGAAAAAATTAAAACTGGCAGTATTCAATCCACTTCTGATCTCGATCGTTGCCGTGATCGTTTTTCTGGTTGCGTTCCATATTCCATATGAGAGTTATAATGAGGGCGCAAAATACTTAAGTTACCTTCTGACTCCGGCAACGGTTTGTTTAGCGATCCCGCTTTATGAGCAGTTCGAACTGCTGAAACAGAATGTTGCGGCGATTTTTGCAGGATTGATTTCCGGTGTTCTGACGAGTGTGATCTGTGTTCTGGTCTTGTCGCTGTTATTCCACTTTGACCATGCACAGTATGTCACGCTTCTCCCGAAGTCGATCACAACGGCGATCGGAATGGGAATCTCGGAGGAACTTGGCGGTTATGTCACAATCACGGTTGCGGTCATCATTATCACCGGTATCATCGGAAATGTGTTAGCGGAAACGATCTGCCGTGTTTTCAAAATTGAAGAGCCGGTGGCAAAGGGAATTGCGATCGGATCATCCTCACATGCACTTGGAACAGCAAAGGCATTGGAACTTGGAGAGATCGAAGGTGCCATGAGCAGCCTTTCCATTGCAGTGGCAGGTATTCTGACGGTAATCGCTGCACCGATATTTGCGACGCTGTTGTAAATATGGGGGTAGCCATGACAGATGTGCAATTTAGCAGTCAAAAACTGAAAACTATATTTGCCACCCGAATCCTGGTAGAAAAATAATGCGAAATGTGAAATCTCAGAAATGGTATTTCACATTTTTTTTTGTATTTCATATCATAATATGAAAAAGTTATGGTTGGAAATAAAGATATGTATTGTCAGAACAAAATTGTGCATACGATACAGGCAGGCGATTCCCTGTATAAATTATCGAGACAGTATCACACGACAGTGACGGAACTGATCCTTGGAAATCCGGGAGTCAATCCATATAATCTCCAGATCGGGATGCAGCTATTTATCTGCCCGGGAGAGGGATATGTGCCGCCGCAGAATCCGGGAGGCGGAAACACGGGCGGAGGAACAGGAAACGCTGGAAGCGGAACAGGAAACACCGGAAGCGGGAATATGAGCGGCGGCACAGGCAGCATGGGCGGAAACATGGGAGGAGGAACAGGAAATGCCGGAGGCAGCAACGAGACCGAATCCGAGCGTGAGGATTCCATCCTCCGTCTCAACGAGGATATGCGCCTTGCATGGTTAAATCATGTTTACTGGACCAGAATGTACCTGATGAGTGCAGTCGCAGACAATGCGGACCAGCAGGCGGTGGAAGAACGGCTGCTTGAGACCGCAGACGAGATCACGGATGTATTTGCAAGGTATCTTCCGATCGCAACGACCAGACAGCTCCGCAATCTTCTGACGGAGCATATTGAAATCGGCGGGCAGATCATTCAGGCGCTGAAAGCAAAAAATATGACTGATTATGATGCGCTGGTGCAGGAGTGGTACCGCAATGCCAATCAGATGGCAGCTCTTTTTGCGAATTACAATCCGTACTTTGAGAGCAGGGAAACAAGAAACATGCTTTTGAATCATCTGGATCTGACCAGGGAGGAGATTGAGCATCAGGTCAATGGGGAATACGAACAGAGCATTGATGTATTCCGCGATGTGGAACAGCAGGCGCTTGCGATGGCAGATTATTTTGCGAGAGGACTGCTGGCAAGATAAAACGTATAGATTGAAGCCTTCTGCTAAATGCAATTCAACTGATCATTCATTCGTTAAAGCAGATAGAACAGCTGCAGAAAAAGCCCCATGCGGTAGAGTACGTTTTCAGACCGCATGGTGGAACAGCAGAAATACACAGGGGTATTCCGGACGATTCGAAAAATGCCAAAAGTAACGGAATCGCAAGATTTGCAATAAAAACAGCAATTAACTTGAATTGCCAGTAAAAAAATGTACATGCTATAATGCAATTATCAAGATTAAGGGGGAAAAAGATATGCCAATGCAGATGGGTTTCCGCTGGTATGGCGAGGGTAATGACAAGATCAGCCTTGCTGATATCAAACAGATTCCAGGTGTGACGAGCATCGTGTGGGCACTGCATCATAAACTGCCGGGAGAAGTGTGGACGGTAGAAGAGATTGCAGAAGTGCAGAAACAGCTTGAGCCATATGGTTTTAATATGGACGTTGTGGAATCTGTTAATGTACATGATGATATCAAGATCGGACTTCCAAGCCGTGACCAGTATATTGAAAACTACATCCAGACAATTAAGAACCTTTCCAAATTCGGTGTCAAGGTTATCTGCTATAATTTTATGCCGATCTTTGACTGGACGCGCACGGATTTATTTCATCCGGTAGGAGATGGTTCGACAGCACTTTATTACGAAGCAGGCAAGATCCATGATGATCCGAAAGAAATGGCAGACTATATTTTAAATAATTTACATGGAATGACATTTCCAGGCTGGGAGCCGGAACGTATGGAGAAACTGGACGAGCTTTTTGCAGCTTACAAGCCTGTGACAAAAGAAGTATTGTGGGAAAACTTAAAATATTTTCTTGAAGCGCTTATGCCGACCTGTAAAGAATGCGATATCAAAATGGCAATCCACATGGATGATCCGCCATGGGATATTTTCGGACTTCCACGTCTTCTGACCTGCGAGGAAAATATTGACCGTTTCTTAAAGATGGTTGACAACCCGTACAACTGTCTGACACTGTGCTCAGGGTCTTTGAATGCCGACCCGGGAAACAATGTGGCAGATATTGTCCGCAAGCATTGTGACCGCATTGCATTTGCGCACATCCGCAATGTAAAACATTTTCCGAATGGAGATTTTTCGGAGGCTTCTCATCGTGACTGTGATGGGGATACCGGAATCCTTGACATTTTAAAAGCATACCATGACTGCGGATTTGAGGGTTATATCCGTCCGGATCATGGACGCCACCTCTGGGGTGAAAAGCCGGGCAATGTTCGTCCGGGGTATGGCTTATACGACCGCGCACTGGGTATTATGTATATGCTCGGCGTGTGGGATATGCTCGATAAGCTGGATGGAAATAAATAAGTATAAAATATGCATAATTAGGGACTGCCGTATGGCAGTCCCTTGTATTATGGAAAAGTCCGTGGCATATGCCGCGGATTTTTGTATGCTTATCTCTGGTTATCAAAAGGGCATTATTTGCCAGTCAAAAAATCTGAAGTTACCTTTTGACACCTGAATCCGCATCAGTAAAAATCATGCGTTTCTTTTTCACGGGTCCGGAAGCTGCGTGGAGAGATGCCATATTCTTTCACAAACGCTTTGTAAAAAACAGAATAATCACAAAAGCCGCACTGTTCGGCAACTTCTTTCAATGGAAAGCCGGAATTGATCAGATTTTTAGATTCGATCAGTCTCCGCTGGGTAACGATTTTGTAAAAGCCGGTGTCAAGCTGCTTTTTAAAAAGCTGGCTTACTGTCGACTGGCTTACCATAAACTGCGCTGAAATAGATGCGAGGCTGAGGTCTTCGGATAAATGCAATTCAATGTAGTTGAGAATCTGGTCTAACAGGCCTGTATTCTCCGGTTTGGGGATGTCTGACTGCGGATGGTCGTTCATACGGTAAAACAGACAGAACAACTGCAGAAAAAGCCCCATGCGGTAGAGCTCGCTTCCAAGACGCATGGTGGAACCCTCGTACAACAGTGCAGCCAGAAGCTGGTCGATCTGGTTTAAGAGTGTTCCTTCCGGGCGGATGACATAGGGGAGCTGCTTTTGTGGTGCATATTGGGAGGAGCCTGTATCCGCAAAGAAGTTCTGCTTACAGGTCTCAAAAAAATCGTTGTTGATCCAGAGTACGGTTCTCTGATAGGGTTCCCGAAGCTGCTCTAAAAATAAAGGGCGGTGGCTGGTGCCGGGGGGAACGAGGATGATATCATTTTTGCGGATCTGGTAACGGGTGTTTCCAATGAGATATTGCAAGTTTCCACTGCGGCAGAAAAGAAGTTCGTAAAACTCGTGGCTGTGGAGGGTTACATAGTCTTTCGTGTAACTGGTATCCTCATGCACATCCAGATAGGGGCTGTCCATTTCCAGTTCCTGGTATCCGATCAATTCCCCACCGGCAGTCAGGATGCCATCGAGCGTGGAAATATACGGAGGCTTCATCGAATCCTTATGTTCCATTAAAAAACGTTTCATTTGGCTATATTTCATAAAAACTCCTGTTCTGATTTGTTATATTTATACAATCCTACAAATATTATAGCACAATAAATGTAAGATATGCAATGTATTTTAGTATAAATGCAATTTAAATTGCAATAAAGCAAATGTATCATAAGGATATCGGTTCTTGTGAAATGTACAGACACAAAACCAATGCGCGCGTACAAATACCAGAAGGAGAAAAATTTATGAATGAAAGAAATGTAAGACCCTTTTCAAAAAGGGATGAGATCGGATATGTGTTTGGAGATATGGCGGGCAGTTTTGTCAATTTATTTGTAGACGCATATTTTTTGACGTTTTGTACTTATGTGCTGGGAATCAGTCCGGCGTGGATGGGTTCCCTGTTCCTTGCAGCGAGACTCTGGGATGCAGTAAATGACCCGATCATGGGTTCTTTTCCGGACCGTTGGATGCTTGGAAAATCAGGAGATAAATTCAAACCGTGGATTAAAATTTTTATGATACCGCTAGCGTTGTCAGGTGTGCTTTGTTTTTCCAAAGTGCCGTTTGAAGGTGTTGCACTTCATGCGTGGGTCGCTTTTGTGTATGTCTTATATGGAATGAGCTATACCGGAACTTCCATGCCGTTTGGTGCGATGGCAAGTGTGGTCAGCACAGATCCGATTGACCGGAGTAAACTCTCAAGGGCAAGAAGTCTTGGCGGAACATTTGTGGGAATTGCAGCGTTATCCTTTGTGCCGGTAGTCTGTTTTGACAGCGAAAGCAACATTATCCCGGAAAGATTTACACTTCTGGCAGTTATTTTTGGAATTTTAAGTGTGGTCTGCTACTGCCTGCTGTTACATTTAACGACAGAGCGTGTGCGTGAGGAAAAGAAACAGAATACAGAAAAGTTCAATTATGGAAATGTGTTGAAAGCAGTCGTAAAAAATAGGCCACTGATCGGTGTCATGGTTGCAACCATTGGAAGTATGCTCTATATCACCGGTTCAAACCAGATTAGAAGTTATGTATTCAAAGAGTACTATGGAAATACCTCTGCAATGACTCTGCTTAGTCTTGCAAGTGTGCCGATCATTATCATCTGTTTCCCGCTTGTGCCAAAACTGGTTGCAAAGTTTGGAAAGAAAACGACATTGATGTTTGGCGTAATCAGCAGTACCGTGCTCAGTGTAATCATTTTTGCCGTAAAAATACCAAACGTTTATGTTTATTCGGTACTGAATGTACTGGCAATGATCGGACAGACCGTATTTACCATGCTGATCTGGGCGCTTGTCACAGACTGTCTGGATTACAGTGAGTGGAAGTTCCATGAGAGAAGTGATGGCTCGATGTATTCCCTTTATACGTTCAGCCGTAAAATCGGTTCCACCATTGCTTCCGCAGGTGTTTCCTTCGGACTCCAGGCGATCGGATATATTTCTGGAAATAATGTGGTGCAGTCAGATGCAACCATAAACAATATCTACATGTTAGTGGCATTGATCCCGGTGCTGACCTGTGTGCTGGAACTCATTGGTATCGGCGCAATCTTTAATCTGGATAAGGAACAGACCAAAGAAATGTATGCGGAATTAAAACAAAGACGTGAATAGTAAAGAGGAGATTAGATTGAAAAAAATTGATATTCATCTTCATCTGACATTACAGCAGTATCCGAAAACAGATACCATGTTCCTTTCCAGTGCGGCACAGATGCTGCCGCACTTAGAGGAACTTGGAATTGAACAGGGAATCGTGTTATCTTCCGGCGAACAGGAAAATGAGCAGATCCTGGTTGCAGCAAATGAGGAGTGTAAACGCATCTGTGAACAGTTCCCCAAGAAGTTCCACTGGATGTGCAATGTGGATGCAAAAAACCAGACAGATGTGTATAAACGGATCTTAGCCTGTAAAGAGAGCGGTGCGGTCGGAATCGGGGAACTGATGGTAAACCAGAGGCTGGATGCTCCATTTTTACAGAGTGTATTTGAGGTGGCAGAAGAATTAAAATTACCTGTTCTTTTTCACATGAGTCCGAAAGAGGGCTTTCAGTATGGGGTTGTGGACGGGCCGGGGCTCCCGCTGCTGGAGGAAAATTTAAAGCGTTATAAAGGATTAAAGTTCATCGGGCACAGTCAGCCATTCTGGCATGAAATTTCAAAAGATGCACCGGCGACCCCAAAGGAACGGATGAAATGGGGAGAGGGAGCTGTATGTCCCGGCGGCAGACTGCCATATCTGTTTGAAACCTATGAAAATTTATATGGAGATCTGTCCGCAAACAGTGGCGGATGTGCAATCATGCGTGACGAAGAATTTGGGCTGGCTTTTCTGGAAAAATATCAGGACCGGTTGCTGTTTGGAACAGATATGGCAAATTGTGAAATGACATTTCCGCTTGGAAACTGGCTGGATGAGCAGGAACACGCAGGAAGACTCAGCCGGAGTGCCTATGAAAAAATCTGCCGTACAAATGCAGAAAAATTATTTCACTTATAAGAAAAAAGAGGGATAGCCGAAAACATACCACATCCCTCAAAAACAGGAGGAAACATATGAGAACAAGAATATTACCTAGAATGTTAAATGATGAGGTGGAAGAATATCTTTCCAGAAATGACATTATCATTGTACCGGTCGGAACGGTAGAGATGCACGGGGGATTTCCACTGGATTCAGAAACCACCATCAGTGAGGCATTTGCACTGGAGATGGCAGAGGCGTGTGACGGGCTGGTATTGACAGGACTTCCGTATTTTTACGCAGGCGCAACGGCAAGCGGCAGGGGAACCGTCCAGGTGAGTGTGCGGGAAGGAATCGACTATTTGATGGCGGTGGCAAACAGCCTGTTGCGCCAGGGATTCAAACGCCAGATCTACATCAGTTTTCACGGCCCGGCACATATGACATGCAGTCCGATGGTGCGGGATTTCTTTGATGAGACCGGAGTGCCGATTTTATATATGGACCTCACCATGCAGATGATGAAAAATGCAAGGGATATTTTTACATCAATGGACAGTTTCCACGCAATTACAGTGGGAGCTTATCAGAAAATGAACCGATTAAGTGACGTGCCGCTCACAACGGAGTATGCGCATAACGAGCCGCAGTCCTGTGCCGGATTTGAGGATATTTTCGGACTGGCATATCAGAGTGCTGCGATCGGTTATTATTTTGGCGAGAAAAAAGACCACATGAGTACACCGGTCATTGCAGATGAAGCAGCGAGGGAAACACTTGCAAAAGAGGGTGTGGAAATCATTGAAAAATTGGTGGAGCGCATGGATATGAACCATATCGTAGAACAGATGAGGGAATTGGAGCATTATAACAGCGAAGTTGCAAAAAAATGCCCATGGGTTCCCTCTAACACTAAAACAGAGCGGTAGATTCTACTGCGGTTTCTGCGCATAAAGTTCCTTATATTCTTTGGGTGAGATGCCATACTCTTTTTTGAATGCACGAAAAAAACTGGTGTAATCTTTGAATCCGTACATCAGGTAGATTTTTGTGATATTTTCATTGCTGAGAATGGCATCCCTGCACATGGATAACCTTTTTTTAGTAATATACTGATGGACGGATATTCCAAAGTTATCCTTAAAAATATGGGAAATATGGTATTTGCTCACAAAAAAAGCTTTGGAGAGGCTGTCTAAGGAGAGATCCTCATCCAGATGGGACTCAATGTATTGCAGGATGCCGTCATACAGACCAGAGGCATCTTTGCGGGCTGCAGGATGTTCTGCCTCATAGACAGCCCGGTTGATGTGGAGCATCAGATCGTTCACGCAGAGCTCGATCTTGGCAGCTTTTCCAAAACGGTCCGCATGGATCTCCTCGATCAGCCGGAAAATCTTTGCGGAAAGCGCATTGAAAGCCACGACATCATAGTGATAAATAAAATGATGGGTATCCTGTGCATGTTCGATCAGATAAACATAGTCTTTGGACAATTCTTTCAGTTTCTGACAGTAATCCTGACTGATCCAGAAAACAAAACGCTGATAGGGAAGTGTTTCCCCCACACTGGACACATGGTGGTGAATACCAGGGGGAATGAAGACCATATCCCCCGGTTTCAGATGATGATGTTCCTTTTCAATGGAGATCGTTACATTTCCCTCCAGAAAAAAATAGAATTCATAGTAATCGTGGGTGTGATCTGTCACGCCATAAAAGTGGTTGTCATTATAATAGTAAATTTCAAAATCTTTGGACAGCATATACTGTCGTTCATTAAAAGGAGACTGTAACTGTCTGCGCATGGTAAAATCCTCTGAAATATTTCAAATATAAGGAAAAAGTGACGATCTGATAAAAAAAATTTATCACAGAATCGCAATTTTTGCAATGTGAACAACAAGCAACTCTATTGGATGTCTTAAGGGGATTCACTTATAATAAACATATCAAAAAACGTTGAACAATGGAGAAAGGAAAAGCTATGGAATTAAGTACACTTGGTTTAAAAGACAGGGCACAGTGGGAAGCAAAGGGATATCAGCTTCCGCAGTTTGACCGTGCAGCAGTAACAGAGGCAACCAGAGAAAATCCGTGCTGGATTCACTTTGGTGCAGGAAATATTTTCCGTGCATTTCAGGCAAATGTAATGCAGAATATCTTAAACAGAGGGGAAATGGAAACAGGCCTGATCGTAGCGGAAGGTTTTGATTATGAGATCATTGAAAAAATGAACCGTCCGCATGATGATTATTCCATTCTTGTCACATTAAAGGCAGATGGAAGCGTCGAAAAAACAGTTGTCGGTTCTGTTGTGGAGTCCTGTATCCTCGATTCGGAAAATGAGGGCGAGTATGGCAGATTAAAAGAGATTTTCTGCAAACAGTCCTTGCAGATGGTATCCTTTACCATCACAGAAAAGGGATACAGTCTGGCAAACGGAAAAGGAGAACTGCTTCCGGCAGTCGCTGCCGATTTTGCAGCCGGCCCGGAGAAACCTGCAAGCTATATCGGAAAAGTTGCATCTCTTTTATACACACGTTTTAAAAACGGACAGCTTCCGATCGCCATGGTATCCATGGACAACTGCTCCTATAACGGGGATAAATTATATGCGGCAATCCATACATTTGCCGAAAAATGGGCAGAAAACGGTCTTGCAGAGAAAGATTTTGTAAACTATATCAATGACAGGGAAAAGGTTTCGTTCCCATGGTCTATGATCGATAAGATCACGCCGAGACCGGATGCTTCCGTGGAAGAGATCTTAAAGAAAGATGAGATCGATGGGCTTGATCCGGTCGTTACATCCAAAAACACCTATGTAGCTCCATTTGTGAATGCAGAGGAATGTGAATATTTAGTGATCGAGGACTGGTTCCCGAACGGACGCCCGGAGCTGGAAAAGGGCGGCATCATGTTTACCGACCGCGCAACCGTTGACAAGGTGGAAAAAATGAAAGTCTGCACCTGCTTGAATCCGCTTCACACGGCTCTTGCAGTGTTTGGCTGTCTGCTTGGCTACACAAAGATCTCCGATGAAATGAAAGATGCAGAACTTCGGAAAATGGTGGAGAGAATCGGATATACCGAGGGACTTCCGGTCGTTGTAGATCCGGGTATCCTTGATCCGAAAGAGTTTATTGATACCGTGTTAAATGTCCGCATACCAAATCCGTTTATGCCGGATACACCACAGCGTATTGCCACAGATACTTCACAGAAACTTGCGATCCGCTTTGGAGAAACTGTGAAAAATTATCTTGCATCAAAAGATAAGGATATCAAAAACTTAAAACTCATTCCACTGGTATTTGCGGGATGGCTTCGGTATCTCATGGCAGTTGATGATAATGGCGAAAAATTTGAGTTAAGCCCGGACCCACTGCTTGAGACGGTCTGCCCGGTCGTTGCCGGTATCAAATTTGGTGATACAGATGTGGAAGAAATGATCCGGCCATTGCTGACAAACAGAGCAATCTTTGGCGTGGATCTTTATGAGGCCGGTCTTGCCGGACTGACGGTGCAGTATTTTAAAGAACTGATTGCCGGGGCGGGCGCAGTGCGTGCTACTTTAAAGAAGTATGTATAGGCGCTGATTCTGATGCCAAACCATTTTTCCCTGCATATCTTATAGTACAGGATGTGAATTCCTGAAAAAAATATGCAGGAGGGAAAAATGCCAGATTTTAATGTGATAAAAATTGGATGTATTGTGGTGATCCTGCTTGTTTTACTGATTGCAGCAGTGATCATCACGGTAAAAAGAGAAAAAAGTAAGAGAAAAATACGCCGGATGTGTGATGCAGAGAAAATTCAGCTTCTGAATGAACTCGCAGAACCATTCGGCTTTTGTTATGTGCCGTGTGAAGACGTGTTCACGTCGAGGGAAGATGCGTGGCAGAGAAAACAGGGGTATGAGGCGCTTTACGACAGGGCAGCAGTGGGAGCAGGCATGGTGTTTGATGCACTGCCTATCTATTTTGATTATGCTGGCGAAACCTGGCTGATCGAATTCTGGAAGGGGCAGTATGGCATCAATACCGGAGGAGAGGTTGGCGTATATCATGCGGGAAAGGTCGTCCCGGAACGATATTACAGGATCGCCCATTTTGAGGCGGTGGAAGATCAGGATATGCCGTTTATCCAGTGCAGGCTAGACCGCAGGCGGAAAAAAGTTTATTTCCTGCAGAAGCGGCACTGGTGGCTGACCGGATTTGGGATGGGGACATTTTCGAGACCATCGGATCTGATATTGGTGACGACAATACGGTTTCAGAATGAATGCATGGCAGAAGCATTTTTTGAGGGATTAAAGCGGGCGAAAGGAAAAATACCGGGGAATAAATACCGGATCTGCCGTAATGAAGTTTATGTCAGAATGGATTTCTGTATGAAACACAAATTCTGTGCGTCCGTTTGGCGCTGCATGGTGCAGGCTTGGAACTGTTTCTGCTGTTTCCTTTACCGTCTGTTCACACATCCGTTTATTGCTGCACCTGACCGTCTTTTATTTTTATACTATCAGCTTCCGTGGTGTTTGAAACATGCGTTTCGGATGCGGGGATGGAAGCATGGAAAATAAGAAAAGATATCCGCCCTTTTCCTGTCAGATGCGGATCGATAAAGCGCTTTCAGAAGCAGTCCATCTTCCGCTTAACAGTTGCAGCCGTTATATCATCATCAGCGACTGCCACCGGGGAGAGGGAGGGGCAAATGATAATTTCTTGAGAAACCAGCATCTGTATATGGCGGCGTTAAACTACTATATCGCGCATGGTTTCACCTATTTTGAACTCGGTGACGGGGAGGAATTGTGGGAAAACAGGCATCTTTCCCGCATTGAGGAGAGTCATCAGGATGTCTACTGCCGGTTTGAAACACTGCAGAAACAGTGCCGGATATACCGCATTTACGGAAATCACAATATGGAAATGAAAGGCATGTTAGGGGAAGCAATGATCTTAGATAACTGTGAGGGAGGCAGGGATATCTGCATGATCCACGGGCATCAGGCAGATTTTTTTAACTCAGTCTGCTGGAAATTATCCCGTTTTCTGGTGCGGTATTTCTGGAAACCGTTAGAGCGTTTTGGCGTCAGTGATCCGACGAGTGCGGCGCGGAATTATAAAAAGACCTTAAAATATGAAAAATGTTTAGATAACTGGACAAAAGAGCATGACTGCTATCTGGCGGCCGGACATTCCCACCGTCCAAGGCTGCCGGCAGACGGCAGTCTGTACCTGAATGCCGGGAGCTGCGTGCATCCGTATGGCATTACCGGAATTGAAATCACAGATATGCAGCTTACACTGGTGAAATGGAAGATGGCGACGAGACCGGATCTGTCGCTTTTTGTAGCGCGCGAAGTGCTGATAGGACCGGTTGGTATTACCTGAATTTAAAGTACTTATAAGTACAGGTAATGAAAAGTTGACATAATATAGAAAAATACAAAAATTTTTGATTCCATGGAACTAAAAATCGGAAAAATCATTTGACGGAAACTGCATTTATGATAATATATATTCATTATATGGATAGTATCGGGTGTTTTCTTACACGCGAAAGTAAGTGGAGGTTCAGAAGAAAATGATTAAAGTTGTGAAATTTGGCGGCAGCTCTCTTGCAAGTGCAGAACAGTTTGCAAAGGTTGGTAAAATTATCAACGCAGATAAAGAGAGAAGATATGTAGTTCCGAGTGCACCGGGAAAAAGAAATTCCAAAGATACCAAGGTTACTGATATGTTATACGCATGTTATGACCTGGTGGAGGCAGATGAAGATTTCCGTGTGCCGCTCATGAAGATCAAGGACCGCTATGACACAATTATCAATGGTCTGAATTTGAAATTATCGTTAGAAGATGAGTTCAAGAAAATCGCAGAGAATTTTAAAAATAAAGCCGGTGTGGATTACGCAGCTTCCCGTGGAGAATATTTAAATGGTATCATCATGGCGAATTACCTTGGCTATGAGTTTGTAGATGCTGCAGAAGTTATTTTCTTTGATAAAGAGGGAAACTTTGATGCAGAAAAGACAGATAAGGTACTCAGTAAACGTCTTGCAAAGATCGAGCGCGCAGTAATTCCAGGATTTTACGGTGCTAATCCGGACGGAAGTGTCCGCACATTTTCAAGAGGCGGTTCTGATATCACCGGATCTATCGTATCAAGAGCCGTACATGCAACCTGTTATGAGAACTGGACAGACGTATCCGGTTTCCTGGTTGCAGATCCAAGGATCATCGACCATCCGGAAACGATCAAGACGATCACTTACCGCGAGTTAAGAGAGCTTTCTTACATGGGAGCAAGCGTACTGCATGAGGATGCGGTATTCCCGGTCCGCAAAGCCGGTATTCCAATCAATATCCGTAACACCAATGCGCCGGAAGATGCAGGAACCTGGATTGTTGAGAGTACCTGTCATCAGTCGAAATACACGATCACGGGTATCGCCGGAAAGAAAGGTTTTGTTTCTGTCAATATTGATAAGGATATGATGAACGCCGAAGTTGGTTTTGGAAGAAAAGTTTTATCCGCATTTGAGGAAAATGGAATTTCATTTGAGCATATGCCATCCGGTATCGATACGATGACGATCTTTGTGCATCAGCCGGAATTTGAGGGCAAAGAGCAGTCTGTGATTTCTGCGATCCATCGTCTTGCAAAACCGGACAGCATTGAGTTAGAGGGAGATCTGGCATTGATCGCAGTCGTTGGACGCGGTATGAAATCTACCCGTGGAACAGCAGGAAGAATTTTCTCCGCACTGGCACATGCAAACATCAATGTTAAGATGATCGATCAGGGATCTTCTGAGTTGAACATTATCATTGGTGTCAGCAATGCAGATTTTGAAAATGCGATCCGTGCGATCTATGATATTTTTGTAGTGACCCAGTTATAAAAAAAGAAACCTGCGGCGGAATTTTATTTCCGTCTGCAGGAGAGTATATGCAGCGTACAGTCCAAAATGCTGTGACACACAATGAAGGCGACACCGTATGGAATTCATTCATGCGATGCCGCCTTCTAAACTATTTCGTCCATGGGACTATACCTCAATTCATCTGTATTTTTCTGAGCTTGTCTCAGATTCGTTTGTACTTCTCCGCTTTATCTTCAATCCGGATCTGTTATTCTTATGACTCCTGATATCGTATCATATCTGAGAATCTCGTCTGATACTGATTCATAAATCCTTTCTTAGGACCGTCATGTTTTCTTTCCTCTTTTGAATGAAAAAACGAATGCGCTTATGTTTTCGGTGGTCCGTACCTCTCTTTCTTAGTATCGTTTGGGGTAAATCGTTATCTTTCTGGTGGTTTGTACCTCTCTTTCTTAGTATCGTCTAGGGCAAATCATTATCCCTCTGGTGGTCTGTACCTTCCTTTCTGGCTGCTTCGTCTCTGCAACCGTTTTTGTTTTTCTTTCGTATCTCTTTTGTTATTTTGTAATTTGATTATATCTGATAAAAATATGTTTGTCAATAAGAAAATAGATAAAATGTAAAAAAAATAAAAGATAATTAAAAATTGCGTAAAATTAATGAAAAATTCAGAAAATACAAAAAGCACAGAAAATAAAAACAAAAACGGAAAAAATGTTTGACATGAGACTCAAAACCCAAAGTTCAATGAAAGTTTGACAGGAACGGGAAGACGAATCTGGAACGGCAGAAACAGAACCTTCATATAATAATGTGAAGGGAGCGTAAAGGAGTTTGCATGGACAGACAGACAATTCTTCTGATCAGCGATATGCGTCAGGTGTATCTTGCTGAGATACTGACAAAGAAAGGTCATAATGTGCGCTGCCTCGATATCAGAAACCGTGAGACGGCATTGCAGCAGTTAGAGAAGCTGAAACGTTTTCTGGATAAGGCAGATGTACTGATCCTTCCAATTCCGGTGCAGAAAGTGCCGGAGCAGGAGATCTTTTATGATATATTAAATAAAAATCTGGAAAAGAAAACACTGGTGATGGGAGGATGCTTTTCTACAGAGCAGAGGGAACTTTTAACCGGAAGAGATATTCATTTCCTGGATTTTATGGAAGATACGGTTGTGACGGAGGAAAATGCCGTGGCGACGGCGGAGGGAACGATCGCAGAGCTTGTGGAAAAAAGTCCGTATAATATTGATGAGGCAAAAGTGCTTGTGACGGGATACGGATATTGTGGAAAAGCGATTGCAAAGAGACTTGGGGCGCTTGGCGCGCGTGTGACTGTGCTTGCGAGAAGGAAGGAAGCACGCAAAGAGGCAAAAGGTGATGGTTTTTATGCGGTGGATTTTGCGTTTGGACCGGAGGAGGCAATGGGGGCGGCGATGGTTGTCAATACGGTTCCGGCGCTTGTGGTCACGGAAAAGATTATCCGGGAACTTCCAAGAGATGCATATATTGTGGATATTGCCTCCGGGGAGGGCGGTACAGATTTTGCATGTGCGAGGGAATACGGCATCCATGCGGACCATGTGCTTGGAATCCCGGGAAAATATGCGCCGAAAGAGAGTGCGTATATTTTGGAACGCTCTGTAGAGCGGTTTATTTTGAAGGAAAAACAGGGGGAAATGTCAGATGGATTTTGATAAGTATAATATCGGTTTTGGAATCACAGGATCTTTCTGTACATTTGCAAAGGCGAGAAAAGCGGTGGAACATCTCTGTGAGATGGGGGCAAATGTGATCCCGATATTTTCATTCAATGCACAGACCTGCGATACCAGGTTTGGCAGTGCCAAAGAATATGTGGAGGGGATCTGTGAGATCACGGGAAATGAAGGGATACGTTCCATCTGTGCGGCGGAGCCGATCGGACCGAACAATTTCCTTGATATTATGGTGATCGCGCCGTGTACCGGAAATACTGCGGCAAAACTGACCGGGGGAATCGTCGATACGCCGGTGCTGATGGCGGCAAAGGCGCATATGCGCAACGGTAAACCGCTTGTCATTGCGATTTCCACAAACGATGCCCTTGGAGCCGGTTTTAAAAATATCGGTATGCTGATGAATATGAAAAATATTTATTTTGTGCCATTTGGACAGGATAATTATAAGAGCAAGCCGAATTCCATGGTCGCGAAGATGGAACTGCTTCCGGAAACAATCGAGGCGGCGCTGCAGGGAAAACAGATACAGCCGGTACTGCAGGAGCCATGATGAAAAAGGGGAAGCATGGAATGTATGTTTCGTGAATATTTAGTCATCGTAAAAAAGAAAAGGCAGGCTGTGTTTTGCAGCCTGTCTTTTTTAATGCTTAAGCGTTTTGGGACGCCTCTAATGCTTCACGGCACGCTTTTGCAAGCTGGTCGCCGCAGGAAGTAGGACGTCCGCCACAGCGGATGCCGCCGATTTTTTCTTCCACCTGTTCCACGGTAAGGCCTTCCACTAATTTTGGGATTGCCTGCAGGTTGCCGTTGCAGCCGCCGGTGAATTTTACGTTATGAACAACGTTTCCGTCCAGTTCTAAGTCGATCTGTGTGGAACAGGTTCCTTTTGTTTTATAAGAATAAGTCATATCAGATTCCTCCTTTGTTGTAGATCATATCCTGTGTGCCATCGCAGAAAGTGCGATTCAGTAAGAGTATAAACACAAGCGTGCAGCAGTGCAAGGACTTTTTTTGCGTTAATAAAAAATTCACAAAACGTTTACCCCTATTTTAGTTGTGGTAATACACGAAAAGTGTTACAATAACGATATTGTGCAAGGCTTAGCCTGCAAAAGGACGGAAAACAGACTTGCAAATTTGAGAAAAACAGCCAGGAATAGGAGTTTTTATGAGCGCATTTACAAAGTTATTCGGAACACACAGCGAACGCGAGTTAAAAAGAATTTACCCGCTCGTTGACAAAGTGGAGTCATACCGTGACGCCATGGGAGCACTGTCCGATGAAGAATTAAGAGACAAGACAAAAGAATATAAAGAGAGACTGGAAAAGGGAGAGACACTGGATGATCTTTTACCGGAGGCATATGCAACCGTCCGTGAAGCAGCAAAACGTGTGCTTGGAATGGAGCATTACCGCGTGCAGATCATCGGTGGTATTATCTTACATCAGGGACGTATCGCAGAGATGAAGACCGGTGAAGGTAAGACACTTGTTTCCACACTGCCTGCATACTTAAATGCCTTAGAGGGCAAGGGCGTGTGCATCGTAACAGTCAATGATTACCTTGCAAAGCGTGACTCTGAGTGGATGGGACAGATCCATGAGTTCCTCGGCTTAAAAGTCGGAGTGGTTTTAAACTCCATGACCAATGACGAGCGTCGTGAGGCATATAACTGCGATATCACTTATGTGACAAACAACGAACTTGGATTTGATTATCTGAGGGACAACATGGTTATTTACAAGGAGCAGCTTGTTCAGAGAGGACTCCATTATGCAATCATCGATGAGGTCGATTCCGTATTGATCGACGAGGCGCGTACACCACTTATCATTTCCGGACAGAGCGGTAAATCCACCCGTCTTTATGAGGCATGCGATATTTTAGCACAGCAGATGAAACGTGGTGAGGATGTACCGGAGTATTCCAAGATGGATGCCATCATGGGTATTGAGCAGGAAGAGACCGGAGATTTCCTTGTCAATGAGAAGGACAAGGTTGTCAGCCTGACACAGGAAGGTGTGAAAAAGGTTGAGCAGTTCTTCAAGATCGACAACCTTGCAGATGCAGAGAACCTTGAGATCCAGCACAATGTGATTCTTGCCTTGCGTGCACACAACCTGATGTTCCGCGATCAGGATTACGTTGTAAAGGATGATGAGGTACTGATCGTTGATGAGTTTACCGGACGTATCATGCCGGGACGCCGTTATTCAGACGGTCTGCATCAGGCAATCGAGGCAAAAGAGCATGTAAAAGTAAAACGTGAGAGCAAGACGCTTGCAACGATTACGTTCCAGAACTTCTTTAATAAATTTGATAAAAAATCAGGTATGACAGGTACTGCCCTGACCGAAGAAAAAGAGTTCCGTGATATCTATGGTATGGATGTTATCGAGATCCCGACCAACAGACCAGTCATCCGTGTGGACAAACAGGATGCTGTTTATAAGACCAAGAAAGAAAAATATCATGCAGTTGTCGAGGAAGTAAAAGCTGCACATGCAAAAGGACAGCCGGTACTGGTTGGTACGATCACGATCGATGTATCCGAGACGATCAGTGCAATGTTAAAGAGAGAGGGAATCCAGCATACTGTTTTAAATGCGAAGTTCCATGAACTTGAGGCAGAGATCGTAGCGGCAGCAGGACAGCACGGTGCGGTAACGATCGCAACCAACATGGCTGGCCGTGGTACCGATATCAAGCTGGATGATGATGCGAAGGAAGCCGGTGGATTAAAAGTTATCGGTACTGAGCGTCATGAGTCAAGACGTATTGACAATCAGCTGCGTGGACGTTCCGGACGTCAGGGAGATCCGGGTGAATCCCAGTTCTTTATCTCTCTTGAGGATGATCTGATGCGTCTGTTCGGTTCTGAAAAACTGATGGATATCTTTAATACATTAGGTGTTCCGGAAAATGAGCAGATCCAGCATAAGATGTTAACATCTGCGATCGAGAAGGCACAGACGAAGATCGAGGGCAACAACTTCGGTATCCGTAAAAACCTGCTTGAGTACGATCAGGTTATGAATGATCAGAGAGAGATCATTTACGCAGAGCGTATGCGTGTATTAAACGGCGAGAACATGCGCGATGTGATCTTCAAGATGATCACAGACCGTGTGGAGAGCTGCGTGGATACCTGTATTTCTTCTGAATTACCGAAAGAAGAGTGGGATTTAAACGAGTTAAACCAGCTTCTGACGGATATTATCCCGTTAGAGCCTGTAAATGCTGCTGATGTGGACAGTGTTAAGAATAATAAAGAATTAAAACATCTCTTAAAAGAGCGTGCAGTGAAACTGTACGAGGCAAAAGAGACAGAGTTCCCGGAGCCGGAGCAGTTCCGTGAATTAGAGCGTGTCGTACTGTTAAAAGTCATTGACCGTAAGTGGATGGATCATATCGACGATATGGATCAGCTCCGTCAGGGTATCGGCTTACAGGCATACGGACAGAGAGATCCGCTGGTTGAGTACAAGATGGCAGGATTTGACATGTTTGACGATATGATCGCAAACATTCAGGAAGATACAGTCCGTCTGCTGTACCATGTCAAGATCGAACAGAAGGTAGAGCGTGAGCAGGTTGCAAAAGTAACCGGTACAAATAAGGATGAGACGGCAACCAATACACCGAAAAAACGTACGGCTGCAAAGGTTTATCCGAATGATCCGTGCCCATGTGGATCCGGTAAAAAATACAAACAGTGCTGTGGAAAAATGGCATAAAATTTTAAAATAAGAAGAGGGCGTCATGTTTATGGAGTGATTCGTAAATGTGGCGCTTTTTTTGTCGTCCGAATCTTCACAAAAAAATAATTGACAAAAAATGGATTATTTGATATTTTAATAACAGTAATAATTACTATTATTAAAATTAGTAAAAGATATGCGATATGGCAGACGATGAAAATAAACATTTTATAAATCTGTATGCAGTTCATTGAAACATGGATAAGTATGTGGTATGATTTCACCGGAAAAGCCAATTATAAAATGGAGAGAAAGAAGGAGACGGATATGTATAACATAAGAAAAGTTACTGATGATATTACCTGGATCGGAGTAAGCGACCGCAGACTGGCATTGTTTGAAAATATTTTTCCAATCAAACGCGGTGTGTCTTACAACTCCTATGTTCTGCTGGATGAGCAGACCGTCCTTTTTGATACCGTGGATGCTTCCGTTGCGGGACAGTTTTTCGAAAACCTGGAAGCTGCTTTAGAGGGAAGATCATTAGACTATCTGATCGTAAATCATATGGAACCGGATCACTGCGCGATGATCGGTGATATTGTACGCAGATATCCGGCTGTAAAGATCGTTGGAAATACAAAGACATTTGGTATGATGAACCAGTTCTTTGGAACAGATTTTTCTGAACGTTCTGTTGTGGTGAAAGAGGGAGATACCTTATCTGCAGGAAAGCATACGCTTCATTTTGTGATGGCACCGATGGTGCACTGGCCGGAGGCAATGGTCACCTACGATGATGTGGACAAAGTGCTGTTTTCCGCAGACGGATTCGGATCCTTTGGCGCATTAAACGGCAATGTTTTTGCGGATGAAGTAGATTTTGACCGTGACTGGCTGGACGATGCAAGACGTTATTACACAAATATTGTTGGAAAATACGGTGCGTCCGTGCAGACATTATTAAAGAAAGCTGCAGGACTTGAGATCGCTGTGATCTGCCCGCTGCACGGACCAATCTGGAGAGAAAATCTCTCTTACATTCTGGAAAAATACCAGAAATGGAGTACTTATGAAGCGGAAGATCAGGCGGTTGTGATCATGTATGCATCCATGTATGGCAATACGGCATCTGCGGCAGATGCGCTTGCAGGGGCACTTGCAGTGCGCGGCGTGAAAAAGATTGCTGTGTATGATGTTTCAAATGCGCACGTTTCCGAGCTGATCAGTGAAATTTTCCGTGCAAGCCATCTGGTATTTGCGGCACCGACTTACAATGCCGGAATTTATCCGGTTATGGAAAATCTGCTTTCCGATATGAAGGCACTGGCTGTTCAGAAAAAGACCGTTGCAGTTATGGAAAACGGAACCTGGGCACCGACAGCGGCAAAGCAGGTTAAAGAGAAAATCAGTGAAATGAAGGATATGACGATCCTTGATACAGGACTTACCATCAAGTCTGCAATGCATGCAGACCAGAAGGCAGAGCTGGATGCACTGGCGGATGCGATTGTGAACAGTATGGTATAAAATAAACAGTGTAAAATAAAAGGCAAAGCATAGCAAAGCATGGGATAAAATATTGTCCTGTGCTTTGTTTTTGCAGAAAAACAGAACAAAAGTTCGATTTTTGCTGTACAATTTATAAATTGAATGATATACTGGAAACAGAATCATACTAAAATATTGATGTTAATTGTTTCCGGATAGAAAGTGTTTCTATATTTTATAAATAGGGAGAAATGAGGAATATCATGGATCATTTCAAATTACATTCAAAATACAAACCAACCGGGGATCAGCCTCATGCGATCGAGGAGCTGGTAAAAGGATTTGAGGAGGGCAACCAGTTTCAGACGCTGCTTGGAGTGACTGGTTCCGGTAAGACTTTTACAATGGCAAATGTGATCCAGGCATTGAATAAGCCGACACTGATCATATCGCATAATAAAACGCTGGCAGCGCAGTTATACGGGGAGATGAAAGAATTTTTCCCGGAGAATGCGGTCGAATATTTTGTGTCATACTATGATTATTACCAGCCCGAAGCATATGTGCCGCAGACGGATACCTATATCGCAAAGGACTCCGCAATCAATGAGGAGATCGATAAACTGCGTCTTTCAGCGACGGCGGCGCTGGTGGAGCGCAAGGATGTGATCGTGGTAGCATCGGTTTCCTGTATTTATGGTTTAGGCAGCCCGGAAGATTATCTTGGCATGATGGTTTCCCTAAGACCCGGGATGGAGAAGGACAGAGATGACGTGATCCGTGCGCTGGTCGATATTCAGTATACGAGAAATGATATGGATTTTCACCGAGGTACGTTCCGTGTGCGGGGAGATACGTTAGAGATTTTCCCGGCAAACTACGGAGATACGGCGGTCCGTGTGGAATTTTTCGGGGATGAAATCGACCGTATCACGGAGGTGGATGTGCTGACAGGGGAGATCAAATGCGAGCTGGAGCATTTTGCGGTGTTCCCGGCATCCCATTATGTTGTGCCGCAGGAGAAAATCTTAAAGGCATGCGATGCCATCGAACAGGAACTGGATGAGCGCATCCGGTATTTTAAGGGCGAGGACAAGCTGCTTGAGGCGCAGCGCATTTCCGAGCGGACGAATTTTGATATCGAGATGTTAAAAGAAACAGGTTTCTGCAGTGGTATTGAAAATTATTCGAGACATCTTGCAGGACTTCCGGCGGGGGCAACGCCGCATACGCTGATGGATTATTTTAAGGATGACTATCTGATCATCGTGGATGAGTCCCATATCACGATTCCACAGATCCGCGGCATGTATGCGGGAGACCAGTCGAGAAAGTCAACGCTGGTGGACTACGGATTCCGTCTGCCGTCGGCGAAAGACAACCGGCCGCTTAATTTTGAGGAATTTGAGAGCAAGATCGATCAGATGCTGTTCGTATCGGCAACACCGAATGTATATGAGGATGAACACGAGCTGCTTAGGACAGAACAGATTATCCGTCCGACCGGACTGCTTGATCCGGAGGTCGTGGTGCGTCCGGTGGAGGGACAGATCGATGATCTGATCGGTGAGGTCAATAAGGAAATCAAAGACCATCATAAGGTGCTGATTACGACACTGACGAAGAAGATGGCGGAGGATCTGACGGATTATATGCGTGAGATCGGTATCCGCGTGAAATATCTTCATTCGGATATCGATACGTTAGAGCGTGCGGAGATCATAAGAGATCTGCGGCTGGATGTATTTGATGTGCTTGTCGGCATCAACCTGCTCCGGGAGGGACTGGATATTCCGGAGATCACGCTGGTGGCAATTTTAGATGCAGATAAAGAGGGATTCCTGCGGTCGGAGACATCACTGATACAGACGATCGGGCGTGCTGCGCGTAACAGTGAGGGACACGTTATCATGTATGCGGACAAGATCACAGACTCCATGCGTGTTGCGATGGAGGAGACGAAGCGCCGCCGTGAGATACAGCAGGCATACAATGAGGAACACGGCATTACACCGACAACGATCCAGAAATCTGTGCGGGAACTGATCAGCGTGTCAAAGAAGGTCGCAAAGGAAGAAATGAACTTCAAAAAAGACCCGGAATCCATGAACCGGGACGAACTCACAAAGCTGATCGCAGACATCCAGAAGAAGATGCAGAAAGCGGCAGCAGACTTAAACTTCGAGGCTGCTGCAGAGTACCGCGACAAGATGGTGGAGTTAAAGGGCATGCTGCGTGATATGTGAGGAAGCATTGTATTGTGAAGAGTGACGAAATAGTCGTCAGTAAGAAGTGTTTTTGGGAAAAGAAAAAGGACAGTAAATCATGAAGAAAAACAGTGAAAGAAAATACATTAAGATCCGGGGGGCAAATGAGCACAACTTAAAAAATATTGATGTAGATATTCCAAGAGATGAATTTGTTGTGCTGACCGGACTTTCCGGTTCCGGAAAATCATCGCTTGCGTTTGATACGATCTATGCGGAGGGACAGAGGCGCTATATGGAGTCACTTTCCTCCTATGCAAGACAATTCTTAGGGCAGATGGAAAAGCCGAATGTGGAGAAGATCGAGGGGCTGTCCCCGGCGATCTCCATTGACCAGAAGTCCACGAACCGCAATCCAAGATCTACCGTTGGTACGGTTACGGAGATTTATGATTATTTCCGCCTTTTGTACGCGAGAGTCGGTATCCCACATTGTCCGAAATGTGGCAGGGAGATCAAAAAACAGACGGTAGATCAGATGGTCGATCAGATCATGACACTCCCAGAGCGCACAAAGATCCAGCTTTTAGCACCGGTCGTGCGCGGAAGAAAAGGGGAGCACCAGAAGCTCTTAGAGCAGGCAAAGCGCAGTGGTTATGTGCGTGTGATCGTAGACGGCAGCATGTATGAGCTGACGGAGGAGATCAAACTTGACAAAAATAAAAAACACAATATCGAGATCGTGGTAGACCGTCTGATGGTCAAGCCGGGGATCGAGAAGCGTTTGTCTGATTCTATCGAAAATGTACTGGAATTATCCAAAGGGCTGATGACCGTGGATGTGATCGACGGGGAACCGATCCAGTTTTCGGAGAGTTTCTCCTGCCCGGACTGTGGAATCAGTATCGGGGAGATCGAACCGAGAAGTTTTTCTTTCAACAATCCGTTTGGCGCCTGTCCGACCTGCTTTGGACTGGGATACAAGATGGAGTTTGATGTGGATCTGATGATCCCGGATAAGCACCTTTCCATTGCGGAGGGGGCAATTCAGGTTATGGGCTGGCAGTCCTGCACAGATCCTTCCAGTTTTACCTACGCGGTGTTAAAAGCATTGACAGAAGAATATCATTTTTCACTGGAGACACCATTCCAGGATTATCCGGACGAGATAAAATATGTGATCCTGCACGGAACAGATGGCAGGGAGTTAAAGGTACATTACAAAGGCATGCGCGGCGAGGGTGTTTATGATGTGGCGTTTGAGGGACTGATCCGGAATGTACAGCGTAAATACCGTGAGACAGGATCTGATACGATGAAGCAGGAATATGAGCAGTTTATGCGCATCACGCCGTGTGAAACCTGTAAGGGACAGCGTCTGAAGGCGGAATCCTTAGCGGTCACAGTTGCGGACAAGAATATTTATGAGATCACATCCATGTCCGTAAAGAATCTTGGAAGTTTTCTAAATGATATGGAGCTGAGCCATCAGCAGCATCTGATCGGAGATCAGATCTTAAAGGAGATCCGTGCGCGTGTCGGATTTTTAAATGAAGTCGGACTGGATTATCTGTCACTGTCCCGCGCAACCGGAACACTTTCCGGTGGAGAGGCACAGCGTATCCGTCTGGCAACACAGATCGGTTCCGGACTGGTTGGTGTGGCATATATCTTAGATGAGCCATCGATCGGTCTGCATCAGAGAGACAACGATAAACTGCTCGGCGCATTAAAGAACTTAAAAGACCTTGGAAATACGCTGATTGTTGTGGAGCATGATGAGGATACAATGCTGGCTGCGGATTATATTGTGGATATCGGTCCCGGAGCAGGTGCGCATGGTGGACAAGTGGTGGCATGCGGAACAGCAGAAGAAATCATGAAAAATAAAAATTCTGTGACAGGTGCTTATCTGAGCGGCAGAATCAAAATACCGGTTCCCACAGAGCGCAGAAAGCCGACAGGTTTCCTGACTGTCAAAGGTGCAAGGGAGAATAATCTTAAGAATATTGATGTGAAGATTCCACTTGGCATTATGACCTGTATCACCGGTGTGTCAGGATCGGGAAAGAGCTCACTGACCAATGAGATTTTATATAAGAGACTTGCAAGAGATCTGAACCGTGCGAGATGCATTCCAGGGAAGCATGACGATATCATCGGCATTGACCAGTTAGACAAGGTGATCGATATCGACCAGTCCCCGATCGGAAGGACGCCGCGTTCGAATCCGGCGACATATACCGGTGTATTCGACATGATCCGTGATCTTTTTGCGTCGACGCCGGATGCGAAGGCGAAGGGATACAAGAAGGGCAGATTCAGTTTCAATGTAAAAGGCGGACGCTGTGAGGCATGTTCCGGTGACGGAATTTTAAAGATCGAGATGCACTTTTTGCCGGACGTGTACGTCCCGTGTGAAGTCTGTGGAGGAAAACGTTATAACCGTGATACGTTAGAGGTCAAATACAAGGGCAAGAGCATTTATGATGTGCTTGATATGACGGTGGAAGAAGCATTGAAATTCTTTGAAAACGTGCCTGCGATCGCAAGAAAGATACAGACACTTTATGACGTGGGACTTTCCTATGTCAAGCTTGGTCAGCCGTCAACGGAGCTGTCCGGTGGGGAGGCACAGCGTATCAAACTGGCAACAGAACTGTCAAAACGCAGCACAGGCAAGACCATTTACATTCTGGATGAGCCGACGACGGGACTTCATTTTGCGGATGTCCATAAACTGATCGAGATCCTGCGAAGACTCTCAGATGGGGGAAACACTGTAATCGTGATCGAACATAATCTGGATGTGATCAAGACCGCTGACTATATCATCGACATGGGACCGGAAGGCGGAGATGGCGGTGGAACCGTGATCGCACAGGGAACACCGGAGGAAGTGGCAGAAGTGCCGGAATCTTATACGGGTTATTATGTGAAGAAGTATTTAGAGAAGGATAAATAAAACGGAAGTTATATATGTATAGAGGAAAAGAAGTGGCTGTAGAAAAGGCAGCCACTTCTTTTGCGTTATAAATCCGTATGGAATGAATCATTATTTTTTTGTTCGAATGATATCAACAAGCTGGGCAACGACCAGGATTTCTGTGTCTGAGAGACCGGATACATCAAGAGTGTGTATTGGTTCTAAACCAAGAAGATAGTCTGTTGATACATGAAAAATGCGGGCATATTTTATGAGCGTATCAAAAGTAGGACAACGGGTATCGGATTCGTAGGAAGAGATGGCGCTGATTGCGACACCGAGTCTGTCTGCAAGCTGTTTTTGCGTCAGATTTTTCTCAAGCCTTAATTGTTTCAATTTTTCTCCTAAATTCAAAATGTTAATACCTCCTATTAAGGCTAGTGTATAGATTGGTATTTCCGTAATGGTGAAAAAATATTCACAAATACGGAAATATATGATATGATAAAGAAACTGAAAACGTACGATTCAGATAATTTACAAATTGGAGGAAAAAATGAGCAGATTAGCAGAGAAAATAGTGAGTCCTTTTTTTGGAAAGAAAAAATATTACAGAATATGGAACAAATTGTATAAGGCATCAATGATGGGAATGAACGTAGGAAATGGTGGAGATTTTGAAAGCAGTGGAGAAAAATATGCCATGGGGTATGTTAAAAACCTGCTTAAAAATATAGATAAGCCGGTTTTGTTTGATGTCGGAGCGAACAGGGGGGATTATGCAAAGGAGCTGGTAAAGAATTATAGAAATGCAGAGATCCATTGTTTCGAACCGGCGGCTGAAACATTTAAGATTTTATGCAGCCAGGTGAAGTCTGATAAAGTGATAATGAATAATTTTGGAATGAGTGATACATGTACGGAAAGCATTCTTTATTACGATGCAGAATGCGATGGACTGGCAAGCATGTATAAACGTCAGTGTGTGGAACATGCGGAACCGATCCGTATAAAACTGGATACCGTAGATCATTATTGTGAAGAAAGAAATATTCCGCGAATCAATTTGTTAAAAATAGATATAGAAGGAAATGAGTTAAACGCTTTGCATGGTGCACAGCGGATGCTGGACGAAGGAAAAATTGATGTAATCCAGATGGAATTTGGCGGCTGCAATATCGATTCGAGAACTTATTTCAGAGATTTCTGGAATTTACTCAGTGCAAAATATAAAGTATACCGTGTCCTTTTAGACGGAGTAGAGGAAATTACAGAGTATAGAGATATTTTAGAGATATTTTTCTGTACAAATTATCTGTTTGTGAGAAAATAGAGACAGGTATTATTATTAAAAATAAAAAGAGGGATGCAATGAGAAGATATCCTTATATTGATGTGGCAAGAGGAATCGGAATGGTGCTTGTTGTAGCAGGACATGCAATGGGAATATCAATGTATCTGACCTGTTTTTTTATGCAGTTATTTTTTGTACTTTCCGGATATGTGTACCGGCAGGGAAAAAGTTATAAACAAAATATGAAAAGAAAGACAGAAAGACTTCTGGTTCCATATTTTCTGGGAAGTATTGTGCTGTTGGGAATATATAAAGTACTTGGCCGCACAACAAAGGAAATGTTGTTTTCGGGTATCGGGATATTGTATTCAAGGTATTGCTTTTATAACATGGATATTGCTGCTGAGAAAAATAACATTTTTTTTCTGGATATTGCAAATGGAGCAATGTGGTATCTGACATCTTTATTTACGGCAGGCGCCGTTTATTATGCCGTGATTGATGTGTGCATAAGAAGTAAAAAGAAATGCGCCGGTTATATCATATGTTTTCTGGCTGTATCTGTGTGTCTGGCAAAATTGCCAATTTTACTTCCATGGAGTATAGATATTGCATTTGCAGGTGCGGTTCTGATGATTGCAGGGACTTTGTTAGGGCAAAACTACAGTATAGAAAAATGGAAGAAAAAGTGGATTTTCTGTATAGTAGTTTTGTTTTTTGTGCTGGCAAAAGTGAATCCGGGAATTAATATTTCGGTAAGAAGCTATGGAAATTATGGAGCATGGAGTGTTTTGCTTTTCATATTGGTTGGAATTTGCGGATCGATTCTCTGCATGTGGGCTGGAGCCATGATTGAATCCATGTGGCTGGGAAAAATACTTGCATATATAGGGAAAAATACGGTGGTGATCCTTATTTTTCATATATTTATATTACAAAGTACGGAAGTAATAGCAGAAAAAATAATGGAACTTCCGCCGCCGGAAAGTGGATGGAATTTATGTTACCAGATCGTGCGGATTACCGTTGCAATCGTATTGTGTCTGCTGTTAAACCGGTGTCTGGAATATGGAAAGAAAGTTTGCATGAATAAAAAGAAAATCCGGGGAGATGAAACATGAGAAAGTCTAATTTTGAATTGCTTCGGCTTTTTTGCATTTTTGGAATCGTGGTTATGCATGCTATGGGAAATATTGATACAAGCCTCTCCGTCTGGAATACAGAAAGTCATATTTTTGTCAACGCATTATTTAATACTGGGGTAACCTGTTTCATTTTAATTTCCGGATACTTTGGAATAAAATTCCGTCTGGAAAAGCTGATTGAAATGGATTTTATGGTAATTTTTTATACGGTGGCAGGTGTTGCCGTGCGGGGGGATCTTAAGGCAAAAGAACTGATACTTGCATGTTTTCCGATCATAACCAGGCGTTACTGGTTTATCTCCTGTTATTTTGCGCTTTGTTTTCTTGCACCATTATTGAATGCACTGGCAGAAAAAATAAAAAAAGAAAATTTTGAAAGACTTCTTGTGACCATGTTACTGTTATTCAGTGTGATACCAACGATCACTACTTATGATATTATGCAGGATTCGGGAAAAGGCCTTGTGGATTTTGTTATGATTTACCTGATCGGGCGTTATCTGTCAAAATATCCGGTCAGACTGCAAAAAAAAAGGCTTGGCATGGGAGCTGTAAGTTTGGTTTTACTGATATTTATCCTGGACAGTGTACGTACGCAGATAAATGGAGTACTTTACAGTACGTTTTCAAGGGATTGTTCCAGTTTTATTATCATGGCGTCCGTCTGTATTTTTTTATGGTTTAAGGAATTTGAATTTTCAAGCAGACTTATCAACAGAATTGCCGGAAATGTTTTGGCAGTTACCGTGCTTGATGAACATATTCAGTATTTTTTGAAACCATATACAGGGATTGAACAATTTGGAAATAATAAATTGCTATTGCTTTTAGTCCTGGGATATGCTGCGTGTGTGGTTATCATTGCTGTCGGAATAAATGAGATCAGGAAAGCGACCATAGGAAAAACAGGGCAGAGATGTGCAGCCCGGCTTGCAGTAAAATACAATAGGGTACTTCCTGTTTTTGTTGAAAAGATCAAAAAACTGGCAGGTTGGTTTATAGAAGGAGTTTAAAAAGGCGCTGCAATCGCAGCGCCTTATCACGTTCGGGGAGTACTCCCCGGAAATCCTTGCGGAAAACCGGGAAGCATGAGTTATGAAAAATTATACTGCCCGTCAGTAATTCTGACGGTTGGGTCCGTTTGTATCGGACTTATTAGCTAGTACTCTTAGAATATAAAATAGAAATGTGATGAAAATGTGATGACAAAATGAAAAATAAACAAAATAAATAAAAAAGAATGAAGATTTTCTTATTTTTTTTAAAAATGCAGTCCTGCCATAAAAAAACCTTTGAAAAATCCCATTTTTTGTATATAATAGGACTGTATATGTAAAAATAGGTTTAATGGCATTTCTATGTCCGCGTGGATATGGGAATATTATCCATAGATTCAGGAACAGAGAGACGAAAGGGGCAAGTATTTAAAATGATGAGTACAGATATTGGTATCGATCTCGGTACTGCCAGTATATTAGTTTATATCAAAGGAAAAGGTGTTGTATTAAAGGAGCCGTCAGTTGTGGCTTTTGACCGTGATACAAATAAGATCAAAGCAATCGGAGAGGAAGCAAGACTGATGCTCGGAAGAACACCGGGAAATATCGTGGCAGTCAGACCACTTCGTCAGGGTGTTATTTCTGATTATCAGGTTACAGAGAAGATGATCAAGTACTTTATCCAGAAAGCACTTGGTAAGAAAACATTCCGTAAGCCGCGCATCAGTGTATGTGTGCCAAGCGGTGTCACAGAGGTTGAGAAAAAAGCTGTTGAGGATGCAACATATCAGGCAGGAGCAAGAGAAGTTGCAATCATCGAGGAACCGATCGCTGCGGCAATCGGAGCAGGTATTGATATTTCAAGACCTTGTGGAAATATGATCGTGGATATCGGAGGAGGAACAGCCGATATCGCGGTGATCTCTCTGGGCGGTTCGGTTGTCAGCACCTCTATCAAGATCGCCGGAGATGATTTTGATGAGGCGATTGTCCGTTATATGCGTAAAAAGCACAATCTTCTGATCGGTGAACGTACTGCAGAGGATATCAAGATCCGTATCGGAAGCTGTTTCCCACAGGCACAGGCCGAGACGATGGATGTACGCGGACGTAACCTTGTGACAGGACTTCCGAAAACTGTAACGGTTTCTTCGGAGGAGACAGAAGAGGCACTCAGAGAGCCGACACTTCAGATCGTAGAAGCAGTACATTCTGTACTGGAGAAAACTCCGCCGGAACTTGCAGCAGATGTTGCGGATCGTGGTATTGTGCTGACAGGCGGTGGTTCATTGCTCAGAGGTTTGGAGGAGCTGATCGAGGATCGCACCGGAATCAATACGATGACTGCAGATGAACCGATGACATGTGTTGCAATCGGTACCGGAAAATTCGTAGAGTTTTTAGCCGGAAAACGTGACGAAGATTAAATTTTTTTTGTGTTTTGCCGATACAATAAATGAAAGATATGCTTTGTGCACAGATAGGGAAAACGTGTGAAAAATAAGGTTTTTCATATGCGGAAATACGGATTAAAATACATCAGAAGCTGTGCAGAAATGGAGAGTTTACATGGTAAAGGGATTGTATACAGCGTATACAGGAATGATCAATGAACAGAATCGTCTGGACATTCTTTCGAATAACCTTGCAAATGCAGACACCAATGGTTATAAGAAAGAGGGAGCGACAAACCAGACGTTTGCAGATGAGCTTGCGATCAAGATCAAGGATACATCCAGCTACGGCATGCCGCAGAAGCTTGGAACCATGAGCATGGGTGTACACATCGGAGAGACTTACACGGATTACAGCCAGGGAAATTTCAGGGTAACAGATAACGCAACGGATTTTGCACTGGATGGAGATGGTTTCTTTGCAATCGCCTATACGGATAAAGCAGGAAACACATCTGTAAAGTACAGCAGGGATGGAGCCTTTGTGGTAAATACAGCAGGTTATCTTGTCACAAAAGACGGCGACTATGTATTAAATCAGAATGGAGCCATGAATGCGGATGCAGGAGCACGTATTCAGGTGGATCCGAATGTACCGATCACGGTGGATGAAAAAGGTAACATTTTTCAGAATAACCAGCAGGTTGGTACGATCGGCGTTGTAGATATTGCAGATTATAATTATCTGGCAAAATACGGCGAGAATATGTATGACCTGGTAAATGGCGGTGCCCGTCAGGCATCCACTGCGAAAGTAACGCAGGGATGTATCGAATCATCCAATATCAATGTTGTTTCGGAGATGGTCAATATGATCACGATATCGAGAGCCTTTCAGGCTGGACAGAAGGTGATCAACGCTGTGGATGAAACATTAGACAAAGCGGTAAACCAGGTGGGAAGGGTATAAGCAGGAGGTAAACTGGAATTATGATGAGAGCTCTTTATACTGCGGCAACCGGTATGATTGCACAGCAGTCAAACGTGGATAATATTTCAAATAACCTTTCAAATGTCAATACAGTCGGATATAAACAGGAGAAGATGGAGTTTAAGTCTCTGCTTTACCAGACAATCCAGACGCGTACAACCAGTGCAAATGGCGAGGAAAAGCCGATCTCTGCACAGGTAGGACTTGGTACCAGAGTGGCATCCAACACCTCTATTTATACACAGGGGTCACTGATGGCAAGTGAGAATGCAACTGATTTTGCAATCAGCGGTGATGGATTTTTTGCAGTGCGCGGAGCAGACGGAAAAACTTATTATACCAGAGCCGGAGATTTTGTATGGTCTGTCAATGCAGGCGGTACATTAACTCTTTGCACGAATGAGGGATACCCGGTTTTAGATTCCAACAATCAGCCGATCAATCTTCCGGCAGGTATCAGTGCAGAGAAAGTGATCGTCAGCGAAAATGGAAAAATGGGATATACCAATGCAGCCGGCACATATGTGGATATGAACCAGACGATTGGATTATTCCAGTTTAATAATCCAAGCGGACTTGAAAAAACAGGAACCAATCTTCTTGCAGTGACACCGGCATCCGGTAATGCAATGAACGAGTCTACAACTGCAAATCTTACTAAGAGCAAAGTTTTACAGAAATACCTGGAAGGTTCTAATGTTCAAGTCGCAGATGAGATGGTAAACCTGATCATTGCACAGCGTGCATATCAGCTCAACTCAAAGGCAATCACAACATCGGACGAGATGCTTGAGCAGGCAAACAATCTGAAACGTTAAGATTAGACAGCGGATGTAGGAAAGGAAAAACAATATGATTTCCATGGACAGCATTTCATCATTGATCGATACAAGCAAAAATACAGTAGCTGCAAATCAGGCAAGTTCCCTGCAGAGTTCCTTAAACAGTATTTCTTCGGATTCTTCCGAGGACGAACTGATGCAGGTTTGTAAAGATTTTGAATCATATTTTGTGGAAGAAGTTTTAAAAGAAATTAAAGAGAGCCTGACAAGTGAGGATGATGAGGAGGATTCTTCCACATCAACACTGAAAGATTATTATATGGACAATGTCATCGAACTGGTTGCAGACCAGGTTGTAGATGAGGTTGGAACCAATTTTACGCAGCAGCTCTATGAGCAGATGAAACGTAATTATAATATAGAATAAGTTTGCGCAGATAAAATGTCGTAAAATCGGCGCAGCAGAAGTAAAGTGTGCAGATAAGTACATAATTGAAACAGTATGCAAAAATCGGTGCAGTTTTAACGGGAAAATGAACGATGGGTTCAAAAATCCCGTTAGACTGCATTTTTTATTCATGGCAATAGCTCGCTCACAAAGCGTTTATTTTATTGCTTTCGCGGCAGAAAACAGAATTCTGGAATGGAGAAAACAGTGGAAAGTCTTGCAGGATATGTGGAACACATTATATATCGGAATGCGGATAATGGATATACCGTGTTAAATCTGGTGAGCGGGGAGGATGAAATCACCTGTGTGGGGATATTTTCGGCAATCGCAGAGGGAGAAAATATTGAGGCACAGGGGGAGTACACGGAACATCCGACCTATGGGCAGCAGTTTAAAGTAACAAGTTTTGAGGAGAAAGCACCTGAAGATGAGGAGGCAATAGAGCGGTATCTTGGTTCCGGTGCAATCAAGGGAATCGGGCTTGCCATGGCGGCAAGAATTGTCAGGCGTTTTAAGGAGGATACCTTCCGGATCATAGAGGAAGAACCGGAACGTCTCGCTGAGATCAAAGGGATCAGTAACCGCAAAGCAATGGAGATTGCCAGCCAGGTCAACGAAAAGAGGGATCTGCGGCAGGCGATGATCTTTTTGCAGCAGTATGGAATCACGATGAATTTAGCGGTCAAGGTATATCAGGCATACGGACAGGATGTTTATGGTATCATCCGGGAAAATCCGTACCGGCTGGCGGACGATATTGATGGAGTCGGATTCCGGACGGCGGATGAGATCGCGGCGCGGGTTGGTATCCGGATGGACTCTGATTTCCGTGTGCGAAGCGGAATCCTGTATACACTGCTTCAGGCAAGTGGGGAGGGACATACCTATCTGCCGGAGACAGAGCTGACACCGCGTGCATCAAAATTATTGAATGTTACGGCAGAACAGGTGGAAAAGCAGTACATGGATCTTGCCATTGAAAGGAAGATCATCTTAAAACAGATGGAAGATCAGACACAGATCTATGCAGCGTCATTTTATTATATGGAAGCAAACACGGCGACGATGTTAAAACGGCTCAATGTAAGTTATGATGTGTCAGATGCGGAGATTGAACAGCGAATCCGGGGGATCGAAAAGAAAAGCGGCATGACGTTGGATGAACATCAGGTAACGGCGGTCAAAGAGGCAGTGCGGAATGGTCTGCTTGTGATCACGGGGGGGCCTGGAACCGGAAAGACGACCACGATTAATACGATCATCCGCTATTTTGAACTGGAGGGCTTGGAAATCTTTTTGGCAGCTCCGACAGGGCGTGCAGCAAAGCGCATGAGTGAGACAACGGGATTTGAGGCGCGGACAGTTCACCGTATGTTAGAGCTGAATGGGGGAGCCGAGGGAAGCGGTGGATTTGAAAGGGATGAAAGTAATCCACTCGAAGCGGATGTGATCATTGTAGATGAGATGTCGATGGTGGATATCTCACTGATGTATTCTCTGCTCAAAGCAATCTCTGTGGGAACGAGGCTGATTCTTGTCGGGGATGTCAATCAGCTTCCGAGTGTCGGACCGGGAAGTGTACTCCGTGATATTATCCAATCACATGCCTGCAATGTAGTTATGCTGACCAAAATCTTCCGTCAGGCATCCACCAGTGATATTATTGTCAATGCGCATAAGATCAATCATGGAGAAGAAGTGATATTAGATAATAAGAGCATGGATTTCTTTTTCCTGAAACGGTATGACGCAGATGTGATCATCAATGTGGTGCTGCAGCTCATTAAGCAGAAACTGCCGAAGTTTGTGGATGCGACGCCTTATGATATCCAGGTACTGACACCGATGCGCAAGGGACTGCTTGGCGTAGAGCGCCTGAATGGGATTTTGCAGCGATATATGAATCCGCCTGCCAATGATAAAGTGGAGAAAGAATATGGCAGCACTGTGTTCCGTGAGGGGGATAAAGTTATGCAGACAAAGAATAACTACCAGCTCGCGTGGGAAATCCGTACAAAATTTGGACTCACTGTGGATAAAGGCCTTGGAATTTTCAATGGAGATATGGGAATCATAAGACAGATCAATGATTTCGCAGAACAGATGATCATAGAGTTTGATGAAGGGAGAATGGTAGAGTACCCCTATAAACTTCTGGATGAACTTGAGCTTGCCTATGCGATCACGATCCATAAATCACAGGGAAGTGAGTATCCGGCGGTCGTCATTCCGCTGCTTGGCGGTCCGATGATGTTAATGAACCGGAATCTATTGTATACTGCCGTCACGCGTGCAAGAAAATGTGTGACGTTAGTCGGCAATGAAGTGACCTTCCAGCAGATGATTCGGAATACCTCACAGCAGAAAAGGTACAGCGGACTCTGCGACCGCTTAAAAGAAAATTAAATAAAATAATAAGAAGCTGCCATGCAGGGCAACCGGTAATGAAAATCATTAACACCGGCTCACTTGTACGGCAGCTTTTAATTTATGACAATAGAATGTTCGCAGAGTGTGCATTCTATTGTTATTGGTAATTTTAAAATCCTGTTGTGCTTTAGCAGATCTGCATATCAGGATAACAGTGCTTTATCATTGGCGAATTCTTCGCCGCTGACCTTTTCAAACTGATGAAGTAGATCTTCGACGGTCAGTTTCTTTTTCTCTTCTCCGGAGATATTTAAGATCACTTTTCCTTCGTGCATCATGATCAGGCGGTTACCGTGCACGATGGCATCCTTCATATTGTGTGTGACCATCATGGCGGTCAGATGATTTTCTGCGATGATCTTATCAGAAATCTCAAGCACTTTTGCGGCAGTTTTCGGATCAAGTGCTGCAGTGTGTTCGTCTAACAGCAAAAGTTTTGGTTTTTTGATCGACGCCATTAAAAGTGTGATCGCCTGCCGCTGTCCGCCGGAGAGCAGACCGACTTTACTGGTGAGACGGTCTTCCAGTCCAAGATCTAAGGCTTTTAACATTTCGCGGTAGGTATCGCGTTCCTGATGGGTGATTCCCCACGAAAGTCCCCGTTTTTCACCACGTCTTGCTGCAATCGCCATGTTTTCTTCGATCGACATGGTGGTTGCGGTTCCGGTCATCGGATCCTGAAATACACGTCCGAGGTATTTGGCACGTTTGTGCTCGGATAATTTTGTGACATCGTCTCCACCGATATAAATTTTCCCGGAATCAATTGGCCATACACCTGCGATGGCGTTTAACGTGGTTGATTTTCCGGCACCGTTTCCACCGATCACGGTAACAAAATCGCCCTCATTTAAAGTCAGATTGACACCATTTAAAGCAATTTTTTCGTTGATGGTTCCGGGATTAAAAGTTTTGTGGATATTGTCGAGTTTTAACATTTCAGCCATTGACGGACACCCCTTTCCTGCCGTATTTGGATTTGAGATACGGGAATGCAAGGAAAATCGCAACGACGATGGCAGAAAACAGTTTTAGGTCATCAGACGGCAGTTTCAGCCATAATACGATATTCATTACAATATAGTAGATGATCGCGCCGCCGATCACGGAAAACATGGTATATGCAAAAGCAAAATGTTTTCCGGCACATAACTTCCCGAAAAGTACCTCACCGATGATGACAGCGGCAAGACCGATGACGATGGCACCACGTCCCATGTTGACATCTGCGGCACCCTGATACTGTGCGTAGAGTCCTCCGGAAAGACCGACAAGACCGTTTGAGATCATCAGCGCAACGACCGTGTGGAAATCAGTGTTGATACCCTGTGCGCGGGACATCTGCCGGTTACATCCGGTTGCGCGGATGGCATGTCCCTGCTCGGTTCCGAAATACCAGTATAAAAGGGCAACGACCGCCACGCAGAAAAGAACACATGTCACAAACAGCTGGACTTTGGTAGCGGAAGAATCCGAGATGTAACGCAGGGAAACAACTAACGGATACTTGTCAACACTGACAGCCTGATTCGAACTTCCCATAATATTTAAGTTGATGGAATAGAGTGAAATCTGTGTCAGGATACTTGCAAGGATTCCGGGAATACCAAGTGCAGTATGCAGAATTCCGGTGATAAAACCGGCTGCCATACCTGCTAAAAATGCAAAAATAAGTGCTGCCCATGGATGCATGCCGGAACGGATCAGTATAACGGCAACTGCACCGCCGGTTGCAAGAGAACCGTCAACGGTAAGATCGGCAAAATCTAAAAGTCTGTATGTAATATATACACCCAGTGCCATCAACCCCCAGACCAGCCCCTGCGCAAAGGCGCCGGGCATGGAACGGAAGAGAGCCATCGGGTCTAAGGACATAAGTATTGTCATAGAAAAACCCCTTATCAAAAATATTTTTTATTCGGCAGCGATGGCAGTATAGTCATCAGGAACTGTGATGCCAAGCTGTGAACAGATATCAGCATTGTATTCTTTGGTAACATTCTCTGCATACTGTACATCCATGGTCGAGATGTCAGCACCGTTTACTAAAACGTCGTATGCCATTTTGCCTGCTGTATAACCGATATCATAGTAGCTGATGGAAAGTGTGGCTACACCACAGCCGGAACAGATACCTTCCTCACCGGCGATGATCGGAACACCTGCCGGAAGAGCAATATTGTTGATGGATTCAGTATTGCCTGCCATGGTATTGTCAGTCGGAATATAGAGGACATCACATTCACTGACGGCACTCTGTACAACAGAAGCGATGTCGTTGGAATCTGATACGGTATATTCTTTATAGGAAATACTGTCTTCATCGAGAGCTTTTTCAAATTCGGTTGCCTGGTATGCAGAGTTTGGTTCTGCGGAGCAGTAGAGAATGCCGACATTTTTTGCATCTGGGAACAATTCGACAAGCATGTCTTCCTGCTGGTCAATCGGAGCAAGATCTGCAGTTCCGGATACGTTTGTACCGGTAGAGCCGGTCCAGTTGTCAATGTCAAGTGCTGTTGCATAGTCGGTAACGGAAGTACCGATCACCGGGATCGTGCTGGTTGCTGCAGCTGCACACTGCAGAGCAGTCGTTGCATTTGCTAAGATCAGGTCATAATTGTTAGCGACGAAACCGTTGCTGATGGTTGCGCAGTTTGCCTGCTCGCCCTGGGCATTCTGAAGATCAAAGGTAACATTGCCAGAACCAAGTAATTCAGTCAGTGCATCTTCAAATCCCTGGGTTGCCTGATCAAGAGCAGGATGCTCTAACTGCTGGCAGATACCGATCGTATATTTTTTGCCATCGGAAGAGGTGCCTGCACCACTTTCAGTGGCCACTGCATCCGAAGTCTGTGCTGAATCGGAAGCTGCTGCATCCGTGGTACTGCTGGTGTTTGCTGTACTGTTTCCACATGCTGCAAGTGATGCAGCCATGGCTGCTGTCATTACGACAGATAAGATTTTTTTGTAGTTTTTCATAGAATTCTCCATTCCTGCCCGTTTTTCAGGGCATCATAAGTTTGTGCCGGGGCACACATCTTGTGTGTGAAAAATTTTATTTTTCACATTGCTGCCCTTTAGGACTTTAAAGTGCTATCGCTTTTAATAAATAAATTATAAAGACCTAAATGGGATTCGTCAACATTATAGTAAGAAAAAATTAAGAAAAACTTTATGGTATGTATTTGGCAAAAATGATATTCTTTGCAGGGAGAGATCCGGAAAGGATCTTATGAAAATCAGAAAAAATGACATTTTCCTATATGGAAGAAAAATGTTATTTCAGATGCTTGAAATCCTTTATCCACGAAGATGTGCAGTCTGTGATGAAATTGAAGTGACAGGAAAGGGTATTTGTCCGCTATGTAAAGACAAGGTGCATGTGGCAGGAGAACCGGCATGTAAAAAATGCGGGAAACCGCTTGTGGATGAGAGAAAGGAATTTTGCACCGACTGTGGAAAAAAGCATCATGTATACACACAGGGAAAGGCAGTGTTTGTTTATGAGGGTGGTATAAGAAATTCAATGTACCGCTTTAAATATGGAAATAAAAGAGAATATGCAGAGTTTTATGCGAATGCAGCAGTGGAAAAATATGGAGTGTGGCTGAACAAAATAAAAGCAGAAGTGCTGATTCCCATTCCAATGTATTCCCGGAAGAAGCGACTGCGCGGATACAATCAGGCCGAAGTATTTGCGCGGGAACTTGGAAGAAAAGCAGGGATTTTAGTGGATGAGCACCTGGTCAGAAGAGTGAGAAATACAATTCCTCAAAAAGAGTTAAATGAATCACAACGACACAGAAATTTAAAAAATGCTTTCCAATTGACAGCAGATATAGTAGAATATAAGAGAGTCGTGCTTGTGGATGATATCTATACGACAGGGAGTACGATGGATGAAGTATCAAAAGTCCTGAAAGCGTCAGGAGTGGAAAACATATATTATATCTGTATCAGTATCGGAGAAGGGTATTGACAGAATGACAGGAGGTCATGCCAATATGGAAGTGAAGAATTGCAAGGGCTGTGGACGTTTATTTAATTATATGGGTGGTGCACCATTGTGTGATGGATGCAGAAAAAAATTTGAACAAAAGTTTCAGGAAGTAAAACAATATCTGGACGAGAACCCGAATGCATCTGTTAATCAGGTATCCGAGGACAATGATGTATCAGTAAAACAGATCAAGCAGTGGATCCGTGAAGAGAGACTTTCACTTTCAGAAGCTTCACTTGACGGTGTTACCTGCGAGCATTGTGGCAGACCGATCCGGACGGGGCGCTTTTGCGAAAAGTGTAAAGCGGCAATGGCAAATTCATTCGCAAACTCGATTGAAAAACCAAAGCCTTTAGAACCACAGAAAAAAGAACGCGACGGAAACAAGATGCGTTTCTTATAAGAGAAGAGCAGGGCCTGACAGGTGGTCCTGCTTTTTTATTCATAAGGAATTACGTCCTATGAATAAAAAAGCCCTCCGGGTGGGATCGCACTGCGTCAGAGATGAATTATGTCGCGGGGGCGACCCGCCGCAGGCGGTGAATCCTGTGGAACAGGATTCTTTTTTTCCTTTGAAAAAGAAGGGCACTGTGATATAATGAAAAATAAGAATGCGTAACTGCGAGCAAAAATGCAGTTTGCTAAGAGAAAGGAAACGCAGCATGGTCAATGAACAACGACTGCACAGCATGATAAAAATAGCAAAATTTGATGCAAACGATGGAAAACGCTGCAAACCGATGATCCAGTATGCGCGAAAGGATTATGTGGCATTACAGCTTCTGAAAAGTTTCGTGGTCGGCACGATCGCATTTTTTATGATGTTAGGGCTTTGGGTACTCTATTCTATGGATGCTTTGATGGAACAGATCAACAAAATGGATTTTGTAAAGGCTGCTACTACACTGGGACTGCTCTATGGAATTTTTATGGTAATTTATCTTCTTGCCACATATATTATTTTTAATATGAAGTACACTTATGGCAGAAAAAAGGTAAAAAAATACTATGCGGGTCTAAAAAAGATCAGTGCGATGTATCTGCGGGAAGAACGGTTGAAAGGGAACGGAAACAAAGACTGGGACTGACAACGGAAGCAATGCGGAAAATGAGATTTTTCACATGTGGAAATGGAGATTAGTATGACGACCTTATTGGAATTAAAAGAGAAATTAACACGTTTTTATGGAAAATATGATATATACATTACGCCGGTGATAAAGTTTACTGTTGCACTCACAGCATTTTTGCTGATAAATCACAACATTGGTTATATGGAAAAAATCAGCAGTACACCAATTGCCCTGATCCTTGCCCTGATCTGTTCGATTCTTCCAGTCGGGGGGGCCGTTTTTATTGGCTCTGTGCTGATCCTTTTGGATATGTATGCACTTTCCTTAGAAGTATGTATTGTGGCCCTGATCCTGTTTATTCTGATGTATATCCTGTATTTTCGGTTTTCTCCAAAAAACGAGTATGGGGTGCTTTTGACACCGATTTGTTTTGGACTGAACATTCCGTTTGTGATGCCGGTCGGCATGGGACTTTTGCGGGAATTATATTCCATGTTTTCTCTGGTCTGCGGTATCGTTCTTTATTTCTTCTTAAACGGTGTAAAGCAGAATGAAACAACACTTGGCGGAGTGGATGAGAAAGATGCGGCAACATCAAAGATTGTTGTTGCGTTGAACCAGCTTTTGGGCAACAGGGAAATGTATCTGGTGCTTGCGATCATGGTGGTAACACTGGTCATCGTTTATATCATACGAAAAATGTCCATTGAGCATGCATGGGCGGTCGCAATTATATTTGGTATTTTATTCGAGGCAGTTGGTATGATCGCAGGGGATATGGTACTTGGAATCAGCGGAAAGACCATCACAATTCTGGTGGGAAGCATTATTTCCTGCGTGATTGCATTTGTGATTCAGTTCCTGTTTTTCAATCTGGATTATTCAAGGACAGAAAGACTCCAGTTTGAAGATGATGAGTATTATTATTATGTAAAAGCCGTACCGAAAGCAATCGTTGCAGGGACAGATAAAAAAGTGACCAGATTCAGTGGAAAAGAAGAACAGGATCGTATGACGAAAAAACGTTTCGCAGAAGAAATGGAGATTGACGAAGATCTGCTGGATTAGTTACTTTAAATACAGATAGCGGAAAGGAAAGTGAAGCAGGTGCAGAATGCGATGGCAACCATGGGCGCGTTTTGGGAAAAAGCGTCTATTTATTTGAATTTACCAAAGATTACAATGACAGATGTTGTGGAAATTCTCATCATAACATTTCTGTTTTATTATATGCTTGTGTGGATTAAGAACACAAGGGCATGGGTACTGTTAAAAGGTATTATGGTAATATTGCTTTTTGTTCTGGTTGCAGCTGTATTTCAGATGAATACGATCATCTGGATTGCAAAGAACACATTGAGCGTCGCAATTACTGCCATAGTTATTATATTCCAGCCGGAAATCCGGAAAGCACTGGAAAATCTTGGACAGAAGAATTTCCTTACTTCTTTTTTTGCGTTTGATTTTTCAAAGGGAGAAATCGCAAAGTTTACGGATAAAACGATCAATGAACTGGTAAAGGCATGTTATGAGATGGGAAAAGTCAAAACAGGTGCACTTATCGTCATTGAGGATGAAATTGTTCTTTCGGAGTATGAAAGAACCGGTATTGCAGTAGATGGAATACTGACAAGCCAGCTTTTGATCAATATTTTTGAAAAAAACACACCGCTTCATGACGGAGCCGTGATTGTCCGCGGGGACAGAGTGGTGTCTGCCACCTGCTATCTGCCACTGACGGATTCTTTAAGTATCAGCAAAGATCTTGGTACAAGACATCGTGCGGCGGTCGGAATCAGTGAAGTCAGTGATTCTCTTACCATTGTTGTATCTGAGGAAACGGGAAAAGTTTCCATCGCCATGGGTGGGGAATTGTACCGCAATGTGGACGCTGAGTTTTTAAAGAACAAACTTTCATTTATACAGCATCGCGAGAAGAAAGTTTCAAAAATTGAATTATGGAGAAGGAGGCTTAAGGATGTTAAAGAATCTGGCAAAAAAACTAACGAATAATCTTGGCCTCAAGGTACTGGCTGTGTTATTTGCGATCGCTCTGTGGATCGTAGTGGTCAATATTGATGATCCGGTCAAACCGGCACAGTATACGATCAGTGTAACACAGGATAATATGGATTATCTTACCTCAAATGGAAAGTATTCCGAGACACTTGGCGGGAAAAATACAGTTACGTTTACGGCATCGGCAAAACGAAGTATTCTGGAAAAATTATCCAACACGGATTTTACTGCAGTTGCGGATATGGAAAAGATTGAATATGTGGAAGGTGATGGCGTATGCCGTGTCCCGATTACGATCACATGCAGTAAATATAACAGCAATACAGTTACCATTTCATCCAAACAGCAGTATCTGGATGTGACAGTGGAAGATCTTGGAAATGTACAGAAAAAGATCACTGCAAGCACGGAAGGTACGGTCATGGATGGCTGTGCACTTGGAGATGTTTCCATCGTGACATCGAATCTTTTGAAAATTTCGGGACCGTCTTCTGTTACGAGTCAGATCAGCACGGTAGTCGCAACGATCAATGTTGACGGAATGTCATCGGATGTGACCGATACAGTAGTGCCGGTTTTATATGATGCGGATGGTAATGAGATCGATGCTTCAAAGTTAAAAATGAATATTAATACCGTTACGATCACGGCGCAGATATTAAATACAAAAGATGTGGATCTTTCCTTCCAGACAAAAGGAACTGTGGCATCCGGCTATACATTAAAAGAAATTACCTACAGTCCGAAAAAAGTCCGGATCAAGGGAGAAACGGATGTGCTTAATAAGGTGGCTAAGATCGCAATACCGGATGATGTGTTAGATATGAGCGGTGCAACGGAAGATGTTGAGACAACTGTAGATATTACATCTTATCTTCCAGATGGAACTTCGCTGGTACTTGCAGCAGACGCAAAAGTGGAGGTCAAAGTAAAAGTAGAGCCGATCACAACAAAAACCTTCGAGGTGGATGCATCTGCGTTTACGCTTGAAAATATTCCGGATGCGACAAAGGCGAAGATTACGGAAGATACGATTCAGGTTGAGGTCACCGGAGCGGAAAGCGATATTAAGAAGCTGTCAGCAGATGACATTACAGGTACTGTTAATCTGCAGGGATATGGAAATGGTGAACATAATATCGCTGCAGATATTGATGTGGATAATGAACTTTATCAGGTAAAAACCGTGCGGATCCCGGTTAAAATGACTGCGGAAGATACGGAAATAAAATCAACGGAAAGCAGCAAAAAGAGTGCTTCTAAAACAAAATAAAAGAAATTAATAATTTGGAGGAAATACAATGGCAAGAATGTTTGGTACAGATGGTGTCCGTGGAGTGGCTGGATCAGAACTTACGATCGAGCTTGCGACAAAACTTGGACAGGCGGGAGCTTATGTGCTTACGAAAGAGCAGGAACATCAGGCAACGATTATCGTTGGCTGTGATACGAGAATTTCAGGAGGAATGCTTGCAAGTGCACTGATGGCAGGAATCTGTTCTGTCGGTGCAAATGCGATTTTTGTCGGAGTAATGCCGACACCTGCAATTGCGTATCTGACGAGAAAACATAAGGTAGATGCCGGGGTTGTCATTTCCGCATCCCATAACCCGATGGAATTTAACGGAATTAAATTTTTTAACGGCGAGGGATATAAGCTTTCTGATGAGCTTGAAGACGAGATCGAGGCACTGATCCGTAATAATATGAAGGATGTCAACCTGCCGATCGGTTCCGGAGTCGGTAAAATTGATTATCGTTTCGATTTAAGAGACGAATATGTTGAATTTATGAAAAAATGTGTTCCGGTTGATCTGACAGGCATGAGGATCGTGGTTGACTGTGCAGAGGGAGCCGCTCATTATACGTCAGTGAAGACATTGAAAGATCTGGGGGCTGATCTGGTGGCAATCCATACCGAACCGGATGGAACGAATATCAATGCAAACTGTGGTTCGACGCATATGGATGAATTAAAAGCCAGAGTAGTTTATGAAAATGCTGCCATTGGTATTGCATTTGACGGGGATGCAGACCGTATGCTTGCTGTGGATGAAAAAGGAGAACTGGTCGATGGAGACCAGATCATGGCAATCTGTGGTACTTATATGAAACAGAAAGGTACCTTAAAAAAGAATACGATCGTTGTTACTGTTATGACAAACCTTGGATTTTCACTGATGGGAGAACGCGAAGGCATCCATGTGGAAAAGACAAAAGTTGGCGACAGATATGTTCTTGAAAATATGAGAGAACATGGCTATAATATCGGAGGCGAGCAGTCAGGACACGTTATTTTCCTGGATGACAACACCACAGGTGATGGTCTGCTTTCTGCACTTCATCTGCTTGAGGTTATGGTGAAAACGAAAAAAACTTTATCAGAGCTTGCATCTGTTATGGAAGTATTACCGCAGGCACTTGTAAATGCAAAAGTGCCAAACCATAAAAAAGACAACTTTATGGATTATCAGGAGATTGCGGATGCAGTTGCAAAATTAGAGCAGAAGTTTAACGGAGAGGGAAGAGTTTTGATCCGTCCATCTGGTACAGAGCCGCTTGTCCGTGTCATGATTGAAGGAAAAGATCAAAAGGTGATCGATGAGGAAGCTAAAAAGTTAGCGGAACTGATTACGAAGATCATGCTTTAAATATCGTATATACAATAAACAGTTTGGAGGGATTTACTATGGTAAGCCAGAAAGTAACGATTAAAAATCCGACGGGACTTCATTTGAGACCGGCTGGAATTTTATGCAAGGAGGCCATGCAGTTTAAATCACATGTGACATTTCGTTACAGAGAAAATACAGCAAATGCAAAAAGCGTGTTGAGTGTACTTGGTGCATGCATCAAATCCGGGGATGAAATAGAGCTTGTCTGCGAAGGAGAAGATGAAAAAGAAGCACTTACGTCGATTGTTACGGCAATTGAAAATGGATTAGGAGAATAAATGATGAAAAAGATCTTAGTGACAGGGTGCAACGGACAGTTAGGGCGTGCCATCCGACAGGAATATAAAGGTGAGGATGTTTCCTTTATCAATACAGATGTTGCGGAAGGTGAAGGCATTGTGGCGCTCGATATTACCGATGTGAATGCTGTCCTTGCGCTGGTTCGTGCGGAGAGACCGGATGTCATTATCAACTGTGCAGCGCACACCAATGTGGATGCGTGCGAACAGCAGTGGGATGCCGCATACCGGATCAATGCGATCGGACCGAGAAATTTAAGTATTGCAGCAAGAGAAGTCGGAGCAAAAATGATCCACGTTTCCACCGATTATGTATTTGAGGGAAACGGAACAAAGCCATATACGGAATTTGATGAGATCCATCCGGTCAGTGCCTATGGAAAGACGAAGGCGGAGGGAGAAAAGTTTGTCCGTGAATTTGCAGACAGATATTTTATTTTCCGTACCGCATGGCTTTATGGAGATGGAAAAAACTTTGTAAAGACGATGCTTCGCCTTGCGGAGTCACACGATGAAGTCAGTGTTGTATGTGACCAGCAGGGATCCCCGACAAGTGCGGTGGAACTGGCAAGAGCCATTCATCATTTTGAACCGACAGAAAATTATGGTACATTTCATGCAACCTGTGAGGGCGATACCAACTGGGCAGCTTTTGCGGAAGCAATTTTTAAACGTGCAGGAAAGACAACAAAAGTCAACCATGTCACAAGTGAGCAGTATGCGAAGATGAATCCGGCTTCTGCAAACAGACCGGCATATTCGATTCTTGAGAACTATATGATGAAACTGACAGACGGTTACAAAATGGCTGAATGGCAGGATGCACTTGATGAGTATATGAAAACACTGGAATAATACGATGACAGAATATATCAAAAAACATTACCGGCTGATTCTGATGTCGGTATTTGCTGCGCTGGTCTGTTTTGGGTATCAGGCATTTAACTCGAATATCAGAATCGATACAGAGGAACTGATCAATCATCCCGGGTCTACGTTAGGGTGGCTTACGATTGGAAGATTTGGACTGGTTCTGTTAAAACGGATGCTTGGTCTTGGTGTACACCGAACGATAAAGAGTGGTATTCTGATGCTTTTGTTTTTTATCCTGGGAGGCAATGTACTGACGTATGGATGCTATTATTTTTCAGGAAAAAAGGATGGAAAACCGTACTGGATATTTACGCTGCTTTATATGACATCCAATATCTGGAGTTTTCAGTTTTATTTTTCACTGCAGCAGGCGGAAGTCGCATTTGCAATGCTTTTGATGGCAGTCACCGGATTTTTTATGTGTGATCTTTGTTTTTGCGAGAAATATAAGGAGAACAGAAGCGGAAAAGATCTGTGTAAGCTGTTTTTGTCCACAGTGTTTATTGTGCTGGCACTTGGTACTTACCAGGCACTGGCAGTTTATTATATTGCAGTCTGTGTCATGTTTTTCTTATTGTTCTTCTGGCAGGTGAATGGAAAAAGGGAAAAATGTGGAATTCGCATTATTTTTCTTGTGGCCCATTTCGGTATTTCCTATCTGATATACAGGGGGATTGCGGGTACATGGTTCATGGCAGCCGGTGATTATATGGAAGGGCAGAGCAACTGGGGAAGTGAACCGGCTGCTGAATGTGTCAAGAATGTTCTTCGTGTTGTGAAAAATCAGCTTCTTACCGTCGGACCGCGGAATTTCTCTTTCTATGTGATCGGTGTACTGCTCGCATTTTATGTGATATGGATCGCATGGACGAGAAGAACAGAAAGTGGACGTGCCGGTTTTTGGATTTTTGCAGCAGGAATGATTTTTATGCTCATTACACCTTTTTTAATGACAATCTATGCAGGTGCGATGCTGGTGACAAGGACACAGTTTGCACTTCCGGTTGTGGCTGCATTTCTTGCGATGTTTGGTGTGATGATATTAAAAGAGCAGCAGATTTCCGATGTACGACCGGAAAAACAGGAGCGGGACAGGAAAATGTGCCGATGGCTGCAGGTAATGGGCAATGTGGTGATATTGCTTGTAATCGCAGTTACAGGCGGTCAGGTCTGCTATAACATCAGAATGCACAGCGCAGATCAGGTGCGTTATGAACAGGATGCGCTGCTAGCGGATCAGATCACGGATGCTTTGAAGAGGGAGATCCCCGGGGTGGATGCAGAAGGAGAACCGGTGGATAAAAAAGTGGTATTTATCGGATACCGGCAGCCACAGTTAAACAGCTGGAACCGCCATACGGAAATGTACGGGTGGTCATTTTTTGAATGGGATTATACCAGAGAACATCCAGCGGGGGCAACGCACCGGATCGCAGGATTTTTAGAAGCACATAATGGAGTCCATCTGGACGATGGTTATTCCGAAGAGATGGAATATAAGGCGGCAGCACTGTCGGAAGATATGACAGTCTTTCCGGCTGAGGGTTCAATCGTGGAAGAAAAAGATCTGGTGGTCGTCAAGCTGTCTGAAATTACGGAACGCCCGGCAGTGGACTGGTGGTAAAACTTGTACAGACAATAAAAGTATGGTAAAATGATGAAAGATTTTGTAGACCATAGAATGGAGAAAATTATGAGAACATATTTAGTAACCGGAGGAGCCGGATTTATTGGATCTAACTATATTCATTACATGTTTCGCAAATATGATAACGAGATCAGAATTATCAATGTGGATGTGCTTACTTATGCGGGCAATCTGGAAAATTTAAAAGACATTGAAAATCGTGAAAATTATACATTTGTGCGTGCAGATATCACGGATAAAGAGGCAATTGCAAAGATTTTTGCAGAAAATGAGATCGACCGCGTGGTACATTTTGCAGCAGAGAGTCATGTAGACCGCAGTATCAAAAATCCGGAAGTATTTGTAAAAACGAACGTGCTTGGAACAGCAGTTATGTTAAACTGTGCAAAAGCGGCATGGGAGCTGCCGGATGGCAGTTTCAAAGAAGGGAAGAAATTCCTTCATGTATCGACGGATGAGGTATATGGTTCTTTAGAGGATGACGGAACATATTTTTATGAGACAACACCGTATGCACCGCACAGTCCGTATTCTGCGAGCAAAGCATCTTCAGACATGCTGGTAAAGGCTTATATTGACACTTACCATTTCCCGGCAAACATTACCAACTGTTCTAACAATTATGGACCATACCAGTTCCCGGAAAAACTGATTCCGCTTATCATCAACAATGCGCTGCATGGAAAGAAACTTCCGGTATATGGAGACGGAAAAAATGTCCGCGACTGGCTGTATGTGGATGACCATGCGAAAGCAATCGATATGGTACAGGAAAACGGACGCCTCGGCGAGACTTACAACGTCGGCGGACACAATGAAAAACAGAATATTGAAATTATCAATATCATTATAGATACACTGCTTGAGATGCTTCCGGCAGATGATCCGAGACGTGCACTTGTGAGCAAGGATCTGATCACTTATGTGGAGGACCGCAAAGGTCATGACAGACGTTATGCGATCGCACCGGATAAGATCAAGGCAGAGATCGGCTGGGAGCCGGAGACCATGTTCAAAGAAGGCATCAAAAAGACGATCGCATGGTATTTTGAACATGAGGACTGGATGAAAAACGTTACCAGCGGTGATTATCAGAAGTATTATGAGGATATGTATCAGAACAGGTAAGAAGATGCAGGCAGCAGTACCGCCAGATGGGGCGATACTGCTTGTTTGCGTTTTATAATGGACGTGAAAACAAGGAGGAAAATCCTCTGCTCACCAGAGGGCAAATTTTACATGATAAAATTGCATTTTGCTCCGCAAAACAAGGAGGATTGAATAATGAAGGGTATTATTTTAGCAGGTGGTTCCGGAACAAGATTATATCCGCTGACAAAGGCAATTTCAAAACAGATTATGCCGGTGTATGATAAGCCGATGATCTATTATCCGTTATCTACACTGATGCTTGCCGGCATAAGAGAGATTCTGATTATTTCCACACCGAGAGATCTGCCGGTGTTTGAAGAGTTGTTTGGAGACGGAAGCCAGCTTGGCATGAGTTTTTCTTATGCCGTGCAGGAACAGCCAAGGGGCCTGGCAGATGCATTTATCATCGGTGAAAAGTTTATTGGAAACGATGCGGTTGCATTGGTTCTTGGAGATAATATTTTCTACGGACAAAGTTTTTCCAATGTTCTGCGCAGTGCAGCTGAACGCACACAGAATGAAAAGGGTGCTACGATTTTTGGCTACTATGTCAGAGATCCGAGAGAATACGGCGTGGTAGAGTTTGATGAGAACGGAAAAGCTCTTTCTATCGAGGAAAAACCGGAGCATCCAAAGTCAAATTATGCTGTGCCGGGACTTTATTTTTATGACAATGATGTTGTACAGATCGCAAAAAATGTAAAGCCGTCTGCAAGAGGTGAAATTGAGATTACTTCCGTAAATAATGCATATTTAGAGCGTGGTGATTTAAGCGTTGAGACGCTTGGCAGGGGATTTGCATGGCTTGATACAGGAAACCACGATATGCTGCTTGCGGCTGCAGATTTTGTGTCAGCGATCCAGAAACGTCAGGGACTTTATGTGTCATGTATCGAAGAGATCGCATACAAACGCGGATTTATAGATAAAGAGCAGTTGTTAAAACTTGCAGAACCGCTTCTTAAGACTGATTACGGCAAATATTTAGTAGAAGTTGCCAAGGGACTTTAAAAAAAACAGATAGTGAGGATCAATAATTATGGGAAAAATTAAAGTAACACATGACTGTAATGGAATAGAGGGACTGAAGGTAATTGAACCGGCAGTATTCGGGGATGCCAGGGGATATTTTATGGAGACATACAATTACAACGATTTTAAGGAGGCAGGAATTGACTGCCAGTTCGTACAGGATAACCAGTCTGCCTCAAAAAAAGGTGTGCTCAGGGGCTTACATTTCCAGATCAACCATCCGCAGGATAAACTGGTTCGAGTGGTAAATGGAGAAGTGTTTGACGTTGCAGTGGATTTAAGAGAAGGTTCTGAGACATTCGGAAAATGGTTTGGTATTGTCTTGTCTGCAGAAAATAAAAAACAGTTCTTTGTACCAAAGAATTTTGCACATGGATTCATCGTGCTGTCTGATTATGCAGAGTTCTGCTATAAGGTTACTGATTTCTACCATCCAAATGACGAGGGCGGTATTCTCTGGAATGATCCGGCAATCGGTGTTGAATGGCCAATGCCGGAAGGAATGACACAGGCGGATCTGATCCTTTCCGATAAGGATAAAGTGCACGGTGGATTCGATGCATATTGTAAGGAACGGGGAATTGTAAGATAGGAGCACTCATATGACAGAAAAGAAGAAAAATGTCTGCCTGCCAAAACGTCTGATTGCCAGCCGTAAACTCATCGGCAATCTTGCCAAAAATGATTTTAAGAAAAAATTTGCGGGTTCTTATTTTGGCGTGATATGGGCTTTCATACAGCCGGTGATCACAGTGCTTTTATACTGGTTTGTCTTTGAGTTTGGACTACATCAGAAAGTCAATGATTTAAGAACAGGAATCGAGGTGCCATTTGTACTCTGGCTGATGGGCGGTCTTGTGCCGTGGTTTTATTTTCAGGAGGCTTTAAATGGAGGAACCGGGGTTCTTGATGAATACAGTTATCTGGTCAAAAAGGTCGTATTCCAGATCGATGCACTTCCGGTGGTAAAACTGATCTCTGCATTGTTTACACACGCTTTTTTTGTGATATTTATGCTGGTTGTTTTTGTCGTTATGGGATTTTATCCGGATCTTTATGTGCTTCAGGTGGTTTATTATTCGTTTTGCATGGTGATGTTTACGGCAGGACTGATCTATGCGACAAGCGCCGTGACGGTGTTTTTCCGTGACATGAAAGAGGTTGTCGCCATTCTTTTGCAGATTGGAATGTGGGTGACACCGATCATGTGGAATTTTGAGAGCATGCAGGGCATTCCAAAATGGGCTGTAGTACTGCTTAAGCTAAATCCGATGTATTATATCGTTTCCGGATACCGGGATGCACTGATCAATAAAACGGCATTCTGGGAACATCCGGGACTGACATTGTGGTTCTGGGGAATCACGCTGTTTACACTTTGGGCGGGAACGACCGTATTTAAGCGTCTGCGTGTACATTTCGCAGATGTGCTGTAGGAGCATCGCAAGAATGAAAACTGTGGAATGAGGATAGTATGGATAATTTAGCAATCAGGGTAGAGGATGTCTGCAAAGTCTACAAACTTTATGATAAACCGTCTGACCGGTTAAAGGATGCACTTGGACTGGTCAGAAAGAACCGTTTCAAAGAACATCATGCGTTAAATCATGTGTCATTTGAGGTGAAAAAAGGTGAGACGATCGGCATTATCGGAACCAATGGATCCGGGAAATCTACCATTTTAAAAATAATTACAGGTGTTTTAAGTCCGACGAGCGGCGAGGTGGAAATCGATGGAAGGATTTCCGCACTGTTAGAGCTTGGTGCCGGATTTAATATGGAGTATACCGGAATCGAAAATGTCTATCTAAACGGTATGATGATGGGATTTTCCCGCGAGGAGATGGATGCAAGGTTAGATGATATCTTAAAATTTGCAGATATCGGTGATTTCGTGCATCAGCCGTGTAAGACCTATTCGAGCGGTATGTTTGTCCGGCTTGCGTTTGCGGTGGCGATCAATATTGATCCGGAGATCCTGATCGTGGATGAGGCATTATCGGTCGGAGATGTATTTTTTCAGGCAAAATGTTATAAAAAGTTTGAGGATTTCAAGGCGCAGGGAAAGACCATTCTGTTCGTCAGCCACGATATCAGCAGTGTGGCAAAATATTGTGACCGTGTCATCTTACTCAATAAGGGAGATAAACTGGCAGAGGGAAATGCCAAGGATATGATCAACCTTTACAAAAAGGTTCTGCTTAAGAATTCAGACAAGATCACTGGCGGTAAGATTTTAGAAAATGATGCGTCCGATGGAAAGAAACTCTGGAAATCCAATTACCAGCTCAACCCGGATGTCAATGAATATGGAACCGGTGAGGCGGAGATCATTGACTTTGCGCTGATCGATGAATATGGCAATTATACGAACTGTATCCAGAAGGGGACTTCTTTTACCATCAAATCCAAGGTGAAATTCCTCTCTGATATACAGGATCCGATTTTTACTTATACATTTAAAACCGTACAGGGAACTGCTGTTACCGGAACAAACACGATGTTTGAAAAAGTGGGCATCGGGATGGCAAAGACAGGTGATACCTATGTTGCGACATTCCGCCAGAACATGGATATGCAGGGCGGCGAATATCTGTTATCCATCAGCTGCACCGGTTATGTCGGCGGAGAGTTCCGCGCGTACCACAGATTATATGATGTGGTCGGTGTGACGGTGGTATCCGACAAAAATACCGTCGGTTTTTATGATATGAATTCAGAAGTTACGATTGAAAAATGTGACGAATAGAAGAACGTAAAAGTGAGGAAGCAATGGGACATGTGAACGTGCCGGAGGGGCTGAAAGAGATCATACAACAGAATAGTGAAAAAGCCTATCCGCAGATCATCATGGAACAGGCATCCTATCCGTACCTTTTTCATCTGTCGGATATCAGGGAGAACCTGATCGCATTTCTGCCGGTGACAAAGCAGATGCATGTTTTAGAGCGGAATGCAGGATGCGGTGCACTGACAGGAAAACTGCTTTCTATGGCGTTACATGTGACGGCAGTGGTGGAGAGTGAAGAGGAAGCTGACATTTTACGGGTGCGTTATGAAAATGCCGGCAATCTGACGGTTCTGGTTGTTCCGGCTTCGGATACAAAACCGGAAACAAATGTACTGTATCAGGATCAGGCCTATGACATGATATTGATTGCAGGCGAATTTTCAAAATTTCAAAATGAGCTTTCCTGTATGAGAGAACACTTATCTGACAACGGGAAACTCTATGTGGCGGATGCCAACCGTCTGGGACTGAAATATTTTGCGGGGTGTCAGGAGGAATACCGCGGGGGATATTTTGCCGGACTGGAAAATTATGATAAGGATCCGGAACGATTCACAGAGGATGACAGGCACGGTGAGGCGAGGGTCTATACCAGAAAAGAGTATGAACAGATCTTAAAAGAAGCAGGATTTTCGGGAATTTACAGCTATTACCCATATCCGGATCACAAGTTCCCATCCTGTATCTATTCGGATGAATATCTTCCGGGAAGGGGAGAACTTTCCGACAACCGGAGAAATTTTGACAGGGACAGATTACAGCTTTTTGACGAGAAAAAAGTTTTTGATACGGTTCTGGCAGAAGGGTTATTTGGAGAACTTGCCAATTCCTTTTTGATCGAGGCAGGAAATAGGACCGGAGAACAGCGTGTGATTTATTCAAAATATTCCAATGAGAGGGCAAGGCAGTTTGCCATCCGCACGGATATCTGCAAGAAAGCGGATGGAGAAAAAAATGTCAGAAAATATGCACTTTATCCGGAAGGAAGAGAGCATATCTGTCATATGGAGAAGTCATACGAAAAATTGTCATCGTGCTATGCGGACAGTAATGGGAAAATCAGATTCTGCGCCTGTCATACAAAAAATGATGCAGCCGTATCCGGTTTTGATCCCGGTGTCACACTGCAGGATGTGATGGAGCGGGCGATTGAAAGAAATCAGACGGAACTGGTAAAGCGTATCCTTGATGATTATGCAAAACGTATCATGGAATATGGTGGAAAACACCTGTTTACACCAACCGAAGATTTCCGAAAAGTGTTTGGAGAGGTTCATTTTACAGAGGAAACTGAAGCGGTGGATATATGCGATATCGATATGATATTTGCCAATATTTTGATTCCTGCAGGCAGTGAGATGAAAATAGAGGAAGCAGAATGGACAGTCATTGATTATGAGTGGACGTTTTTCTTTCCGGTACCAAAGTTATTTGTATTATACCGTGCACTTTATTTTGCATATTACCAGATCATGGGAGGAAAAGGCACTCCGCTGGATGAGCTGTTAGCAGCTTACGGAATCAGTAAGGAATTAAAAGAACAGTTTGGCAGGATGGAGGAGAATTTTCAGGCATATCTGGGAAAGGGCAGCGTTCCGGTGCGCAATATGCAGCGTGTGATGGGAACAAAGATCGTTCCCTTAGAGCAGCTGCTAAGGCAGGATGCAGGGAATGTACAGATAGAAGAAATGCAGAATGTACCTTTTAGAGTGCGGAAGATTCTGTATCACATTGACAGACAGGAATATCAGGATGGCAGTGTGGTCTGTTGTGGATGGGCACTTGCAAAGACATGGAATGGAAAGGTACTTCCAGTTGATATAAAAGCAGTGATGCCGGACGGCACTGTGGTCACAGCGGAATTGAAAAGATATCCGAGAGCGGATGTCGCCGATGCATTAAAACTGCGCCGGACGTGCGATGTGAACCTGAACCTGGGATTTGACTGTGTGTTTATTGTTCCGCGCGAAACGGAATGGAAACTGATTTTTTCGTTGGGAAAACGCAGTGCGGAATATGATTACCAGAATAAATGACAGGAAGAAACAGTGACACCTGGGCATGAAACCGGGGAAAAGGAACAGGAAAGGACTTGACATGTACCAGACAAGAGAAAAAATTCAGAGTATCATTTTACTGCTGGCGGATCTGATATGCTTTGCCGTAAGTTATTTCGGGGGCGGTTATCTGTGGCTGGTGGGTTATCGAAATGTATCCGTCGCAAATATGAAGATAGAGCTGATGGAGAGCTTTGGCATCGTAATGGTTGTTTACATGCTGGTAATGCTCTTTTCGGATATTGATAATCGTTTTATTGACCGAAGTGTATTTCAGGAGTTGTGGGCAGCAATCAAAGCGAGCGTTGTGTTAGTATGTGTGACAGCGCTGACCATTTTTTTACAGCACAATAATGCGGAGGCTTCCCGAGGTGTTTATTTTTGTATTGCGCTGGTAAATATGTGCCTGTATTTTGGCATGCATATTATCATTAAATATTATCTGCTGCATGTTTACCGTAACAAAAGAGCAAATAATCAGGTATTTCTGGTCACAACGGCAGAACGTGTGGAAGAGGTGATCGCGGATGCAGACCATTCCGGAGACTGGATCCATCGTCTTGCAAGTATTGCGATCATTGATGAAAACCAGATTGGAAAATGGTATCATGGTGTTCCTGTCGTTGCCACTTATGATAATATGTTCCAGTATGTAAAAGAACAGATTGTGGATGAAGTTTTTATCAGTGTGCCGTATGAGACAGGAGATTCGCTTGCGGAGGTGGTCAACCGTTTTGAGGATATGGGGGCAACCGTACATGTCACGATTGAGATCTTAAACAAGTTTGATGATTACCATAAAACTTTTAACATGCTGGGAAATATACCGGTCGTCACATTTTCCAATCAGTCCTATGACTGGAAAATGCTTATGATCAAGCGTGTGATGGACATCGCAGGTTCGATCGTGGGACTTGTGATCACGGCAGTTGTGACGGTCTTTTTAGCACCGCCGCTTTTGATCGAATCTCCGGGACCTCTGTTTTTCGCACAGAAGCGTGTCGGCAAGAATGGAAGATTTTTTAAGATCTATAAGTTCCGTTCGATGTATAAGGATGCAGAGGAACGCAAAAAAGAACTGGAAAGCCAGAATGAGATGAATGGTCTGATGTTTAAAATGAAAGATGACCCGCGTATTACGAAGGTTGGAAAATTTATCCGTAAGACCAGTATCGATGAGCTTCCACAGTTTTTCAACGTTTTGAAAGGTGATATGAGTCTGGTCGGTACAAGACCACCGACGGTAGATGAGTTCAAACAGTATGAATCACACCAGAAACGCCGTTTAAGTGCAAAACCGGGCATTACCGGATTATGGCAGGTAAGCGGACGGAACGAGATTACTGATTTTGAGGATGTCGTGAAACTGGATGTACAGTATATTGATAACTGGAGTCTGGGACTGGATATCAAGATCATTTTAAAGACGATAAAAGTGGTGTTTGAAAAAGGCGGAGAATAGAAAGGAGACCTGATATGAATCAGAGATATGAGAGCAGAAAAGAATACAGTTTGATGGATGTGCTGCAGTATAACTTAAGAAAATGGTGGCTTGCGGCTGTCTTTGCGGCAGTTTTTGCAGTGATCGTCGGTGGATACAAGGCAAAAACCCTGATGCCTTATATTGATGCAGAAGTCTATGATGACAGAATGCAGGTGGAGACTTCGGTGCTTTTAAAAGATTATAATTCCGGAAGTACTGTGGAGCGTGGCAATGATATTATGAAAATTGCAAAGAGCAGCAGTGTGTACGACGAATTCTGTAAAGTGACAGGAATCGATCTGACAAAACAGGCATTTACGGATATGTTTGAGTGTGAACAGACAGAGGCATCGGACATTATTACTTTTTATGTGGTGTATCCGAGAACGAGCTGGGATTATACCGTAAATGACGAAGAGGAAGCGTATGCTTTTGTGAACGGACTTCTTCAGGCATTGGATACCGTGACAAAGAAACAGGTCGGCACACAGTGTTTTACTGTATTTGATGAACCGCAGTCCCAGAGAGAAGTGACAAAGCTTGAAACTTATACCATCTCCAGTTCTGAGTTCCGCCAGGGAGTATTAAAAGCAGTGATCGCAGGTATTTTACTTGGCATTATGCTTGAGGTTGTTTTATATACATTGTGGATGATGATTTATAAAAAACCGAAGGATGCACAGGAAGTGCAGGAATGTTTAGAGACACAGATCGTTGATGTGATCACAAAAAAGAATGAAGATGAAGAAACCTATAAAAAAGCGGCTATGTTTTTGAATGGACAAAAAGCAGAAGGATGCCTTAAGATTAACTGTCTGCCGGTCGGAAGAACTGCGGATACCACAGCATTGCGTCTTGCGATGTGCTATGCAAATGAAAAGAAAAAGACTCTGCTGATCGACCTGAATGCAACTGACAGTGATGATGCATCTTTAAGTGCCTATGTTATGGGGAATACGACAGAATTAAAGTTACAGCAGATGAATGACTACTTAGACACCGTAAAGAGAAATTTGAAACAGGAACAGGGATTTGATCTTGTTGGAAATGAAAAGTTCAAAGAGCTTCTGGATCGCTTCTCAAAGCAGTATGAATACATTCTGGTCAATGGAAGGGATGTGTCGGCAATATCCGAAGGATATCAGACGGCATTGCTTTGCGACAGTAATCTTGTCATCTGCGGACGCAGAAATGTCAGAACGGAAGAACTTTATATGTTAAAGAATACGGCTGAGATCAACCATATCCATCTGGATGGAGTGCTGGTATATGATTTATAAGAATCTACTTTATACAGGAATGCTTTTCGTAGTACTTCCGGTCTGGTTTGGATTGTTGTGGGTATGGTATCTGAAAATAGAGGGAACGGTCAGAAAACTGTGCAACGCATGGGTGCTTGGACTTGCAAGCATGTTTGCATCGGGACAGATTTTGCTGGTGCCAATGATACTTGGCAAAAGGACGCTTACCGAGGCTGTCACACTTTGGAAGATATTTCTGGTGATTGTTTCCATTGTTATCATGGTAATTCTGATACGCAGATGTGGTATCTTAGTTACAGTAGAAAATAAGCTGGAAAACAAAAAAAAGAAAGCCGGAGCATGGAAAATCATTTTTGGAATTCTTGCAGCGGCGCTGATCCTTTTGCAGGCATGGATTCCGTATCATTACCAGCATATTGATGATGACGATGCAAGATATGTTTCGGAAGAAGTTTCTGCGGTTGTGCATGATACGCTTTTAGTGGATGATCCGATCACGGATGAATATATGTACTGGGATGTCGGGGAAGTAAGAAAAGATGTGACATCCCCATGGACGATGTATGTGGCAATGTGCTGTAAAATAACAGGAATTGCTCCGGCGGTGTTTTCACATACATTTTTTCCATTTTTTATGATCATCATCTGTTATGTGTTGTATGGAATGATCGGAAATGTACTGTTTCGCGGTGATGCGGAAAAAACAGCACTGTTTCTGATTGTTTTATCTGTGTTCCATATCTGGAATTTTACATCAACACATACACTGTCGGCGATGTTTTTATTGCGGATCTGGCAGGGAAAGGCAATCGTGGCGGGATTTATCCTTCCATTGTTAATGTATTTGTTTTACCAGATCTTTATGAGTGAAAAACAGAGTATGAAATGGGCGGCACCATTGTATGCCTTAAGTTTTGCGGCAGCTCTTTTATCGGGAATGGGAATTATTATGGCACCAGTTATGATGGGATTGTACGGACTTTTAGATGGTATTTACCACCGGAATCTGAAACGTATGCTCTGTATATGGATCGCAGCACTGCCGTGTGCTGTTTATATGATTTATTATACGGCGGGGATTTAAAAAGGAAAGAGAACGGATATGGCAGCAGATTTTTATTCAATACTGGACAATTTTAAAAATTTTATTGGCGGACGTACCGGACTTTTTCACTGGTGCCTGTTTTGTCTTGCAGTTGTAATGCTGTTTTTCCTGGGAAGAAAATATCAGGAAGAGAAACAGACCGTCCGGTTTCTGGTATGGCCGACAATCCTGGTACTGTTATTTTTATTTAATCCATTATTTTACCGTTATGTGGGAAGCCGTTTCTTTGCCGGTGTGTACTGGAGACTGTTCTGGATGCTTCCGGTTTCTTTCACGGCTGCGTATGTGGTGGTCTGGCTGGTGTGCCGGTGGAAAAAACAGGCAGTCCGTATCGTTGTGCTTGTGGCGGCCCTTGGTACGATCGCATTAAGCGGACAGAAAATTTACAGTAAAGCAACCTTTACGGAGGCAGAAAATGAATATAAACTGCCGCAGGCTGCGCTGGATGTTGCGGATATTTTAGCAGGCGCAGGTGTCAGCTGGAAAGTAAGATCGGTTGTACCGAATGAACTGCTCTGCTATATCAGACAGTACCGCTGTGATATCGGATTATTTTATGGAAGAAACGTGGGCGGATTTATTTCCGGGATCGGGGATGATGAAGTCGCAATGTATCAGCAGATGTGTCAGGAAAAACCGGACATGACAGTAGTGACGGATATTGCAAAGCGCAATCAGGTAGTATTTTTATGTTTTAACCGTACAGAACAGGAAATACCGGATGATATGAAGCCGTATGGATATCACTATTACAGGGAAACCGGAGATTATGTCATTTATATGCTTGGAGAGGAATAGATGGAGCAGATCAGAAAATGGATACGGGAAAATGACTGGAAGAGCATGGGGATCATTGCGTATTATGGATACTTTGCGGTCAATGTGCTGGTAAAAGCATTTGGTTATGACAGTAGTGATCAGATCTACAAATTTTTTATGCTTTCCGGCGTGATCCTTTTGGGAATGAAACTTGTTACAACCAGATATACGCTGCGGGAGATCGTTGTGATCGCGCTGATGCTAGGTGCAGGTCTTTTCATATGGGTAATGACCAAAAAGGCGACGATACTGTTTTTGTTTTTAACGATCATCGGAATCAAGGATGTGTGTTTCCGGAAATTGATTGAAATCTCTGTATGGACCAGACTTTTTGTAGCATTTATTATGGTAGCCGGATCCGCTTATGGGTTGTTTGATATTGGTTATAAGACAGTGCCAAATGCACAGTATGTGGAAGTACCGGTGTACAGTCTTGGTTTTAGTGAACCGAATGCTGCATATATGACAATTTTTCTGCTTCTTATGCTTATGCTCTATTATTTCTATGAAAAATTAAATATATGGTGGTTTTTCGGAACATGCCTGACAGCGTTTATTTTTTATAAAATAACATTTTGCCGTACCGGGATTATTGTATTCTTTTTTGCGTGGGGGATAATTCTGTTTGAAAAACTGGTCAAAAATAAAAAAGTGAAGTTTATTTATGCACTGTCTATACCGGTTGGAGCAATTTTCAGTTTTGTTATGATGATTCTATTTAACAGTGACAATGACATTATGAAGACGATCGACCGCTATGTATCAGGAAGGGTATATATCCTTGGAAAATATTATCATGACCAAGGGCTTGCGCTGCTTCCGAGAAACCAGGAGTATTTTTATGCAAGTTATCATGGGCTGATCGATAACGCATATATGTATATTTTACTGTACTGCGGATGGATTTTTGCAATCGCATTTTTTGCGGCACTCTGCGTTACGTTAGTCAGACTCTATAAAGCAGGGGGATATAAAGAATTAGTCATGCTTTCCGTATTTGCATTGTATGGGATCATGGAACAGTTTGTCTTAAATGGTTTTATGAATCCGTTTATTTTGCTTGCAGGTGTATTGCTATATCCGACGATGTTAAATGAGATCTCAGATGGAGGAGACAATGGAAAAATATCGAATTCTTCAAATTCATAATTTTTATCAGATCCCGGGCGGGGAAGACGTCGTGGTGCGCAATGAGAAAAAGCTGTTAGAGGAGCATGGACATGAAGTCTTTACTTACTATCGCAGTAACAAAGAACTGAACGAGGGGAATAAATTAAAAAAACTTTTTATTCCTTTTACGGCAGTCTATTCGTTAAAAACCTGCAGGGAAGTAAAAAAGATTATCCGTGAAAATAAAATCGATATCGTGCATGTGCACAATACCCTGATGATGGTGAGTCCATCTGTATTTTATGCGGCATTTCAGTGTAAGGTGCCGGTGGTCCAGACACTTCATAATTTCCGCATGCTCTGTCCGGCCGGATCATTTTTCCGCAACAATGTGATCTGTGAGGAATGTGTGAATGGCGGATTAAAATGTGCAATCCGGCACAAATGTTACCGCGGAAGTAAAATACAGACGATGGTAAGCTCTGCAATCCTCTGGATTCACCGTTTTCTTGGAACCTACTATCGTGTGAATTTTATCTGTCTGACGGAATTTAACAAAAATAAACTGTTAAGCTCCTTAGATCCGGGCAAAAAGATCGTGGATCCGAAACGTGTTTACATCAAACCAAACTTTACCTTTGCAGATGGAATCGTCCCGGTTAAAAAACAGCCTGAGGAAGAATATTATCTGTTCGCTGGAAGAGTGGAGGCATTAAAGGGAATTGACATTGCAGTAAAAGCTTTTGAAAAATTGCCGGATAAGATTCTTTATGTTGCGGGAACAGGACCGATGATGGATGAGATGCAGGCATACGTCAGCACCCATAATATGAAAAATGTCCGCTTTTTGGGTTACCTGCAGAAAGAGGAGATGACCGAGAAATTTTATAATGCAAAGGCAGTCATCATGACTTCCCAGTGTTATGAGGCGTTTGCCATGACGATCGCGGAGGCATATTCCTATGGCGTACCGGTGATCGCAGGACGTGTCGGCAATATGGATGGTATGGTGCAGGAAGGTGTGACGGGTGTAAAATTTGAGTATAACTCTATTGAGGATCTTGCCAGAAAAGTCTGTGAGTTTGAACAGATGGATCTAAACAGATTAAAGGAAAATGCGAGAGAATTTTATCAGCACCGGTTAAGACCGGAAGATAACTATCAGAAACTCATCAGTATCTACCACAGCATTTCAGAGGAAAAAGAACAATGAAAAAAAAGGCAGTATTTATCACGAATATACCATCGCCATACCGGGTGGATTTCTTTTCTTATATGCAGAAAAACTTTCCGGAATATGAGTTTCATATCATTTTTTCCGGTGCAGGCATGGAAAACCGGAAATGGAGTGTTGAGATGGAGGAGATCGAACATTATCATTTCCTGAAATCAAAGACGATCATCATCCGCAAACGGTTTGATGACCGATATGTGTTTATCCCGGTAGGTGTGGAAAAGACTTTAAATGAGATCGCGCCGGATGTGGTCTTTGCCATGGAGTACAACCCGACGATCCTTCGTGCGGTACATTGGTGCCGGAAAAAGAAGATCCCGTTTATCAGCTGGACGGACGGCACTTTAAATTCCGAGAAAAATATCGGAAAAGTACAGCGCTTATCGAGAAGCTATATTATAAAAAGAGCGGCGGCATTTATCGCGAGCAGCACTGCATCGCGTGAGGCACAGATCGCTTACGGTGCTGATGAAAAGAAATGCTTTATCTCATATCTTACCGTGGATATTCAGAAATATCTGTATGAGAAACCACAGAAAACAACCCAAAATGAGGGATTGCAGCTTCTGTATGTGGGAAGCCTGATCCAGCGGAAAGGACTTGATCTGTTACTGCCGGCACTTGCAAAAACACCGCAGAATATAAGGCTCTGGATCGTTGGAGAGGGGCAGGAAAAAGATCTGCTGCAAAAACAGTGCACAGAACTTAAAATTTCTGACCGTGTGGAATTTTTAGGATACCAGGAAGGGGAGCCATTGCAGAAATTATACCGCACAGCGGATGCTTTTGTGCTTCCGACCAGGGAGGACTGCTTTGGACTTGTTCTTTTAGAGGCAATGTGTGCATCTCTTCCAATCATTTCATCAAAATATGCAGATGGTGCAAGAGATCTCGTCTCAGATGGTGAAAACGGCTATATCATTGACCCGGAAGATGTGGATGGTTTTGCGGAGGCAATCGAAAAGGCTGCAGCCGGTGATATGACATCTGTCATGGGAAAAAAGAGTTACGAAAAGGCACATGAATTTTCTTTTGAACAGGTTTCAAAAGGTTGTATTGCGGCACTTTCGTATGTATTATCACAGAAATAAAGGATTAGTGCGAAAAATAAGCTCGATAGCTTATTTTTTGCACGGCTATTTGTTTCTAAATAAAAACAAATAGCTTTGATGGCAGACGAGAATTTGAGATTCTCGTCGCCTCTTCTCAGCAAGTTGCTCAAAAATGAGGATGAATATGAAAAAGAAGATTTTATTTAACGGACTTGGAAACAGAGGATGGATCGGCGGACTTTATTATATTAAGAACATTATGTTCAGCTGCCTGCAGAACGAAAATATCATGGAACGTTTTTCGCTGGTGCTTTTGATCGATCCGGAACATGCCGATATTTTTGACTGTTTTAAAGAAAATGTAAATGTAGATATTCGTGTCTATGATGGAAATAATAAAATAAAACTGGCACTTTATGAGATGCGTCTGATCTGGTTTGGCGGGGTAAAATACTGCTATGCCTTAGAACTCAACAAGATCGGAAAACTCTTTAAAAAGAAAGGTATCTTCTGGATACCTGACTTTCAGCACAGAACCCTGCCGGAGTTTTTCGGCGCAGAGGAGTTAGCACACAAAGAAAAAAATGATCTTGCCATGACAGGAAGCGATAATCCGATGGTTTTAAGCAGCTTCGATGCGGCAAGGGATTTAGAGCGTTTCTATCCGGGACACCGATGCTCGGTTGAGGTGGTACATTTTGTATCTTACATTGAACCGGAAGTGCGTGCCATTACACCGGAATTAGAGCAGAGTGTCCGTGAAAAATTTGACTTAAAGAGAAACTATATCTATATTCCGAACCAGTTCTGGCAGCATAAAAATCATATCGTTATGGTAGAAGCAATCGAATGTCTCCTGAAAGAGGGCAGATTATGTGACTATGATTTTGTATTTACCGGCAATCTGAAAGATTACCGTAACCCGGAATATATCGATAAATTAAGAAAAATTATGGAATCAGACACGGTTTGTGCTAATATAAAACTGTTGGGATTTGTAGAGCGTACCGAACAGCTTGCAATCATGAAAAACGCACAGTTTATCGTACAGCCGTCACTCTGTGAGGGCTGGGGAACCGTATTAGAGGATGCGAAAGTACTTGATAAAGTTGTACTTTTGTCAAACATCCCGGTACATCAGGAACAGCAGAACAAAAAATGTGTTCTCTTTGATCCACACGACCCGAAACAGCTTGCCGAAACGATCGCGCGCACTGCAGCGCGCGCATCCCTGCCGGAGCATGAAGCCGAATATGCCGGTAACATGGAACAGGGCATCGCAAATATGTACCGCGAGGCGAGAGAGTACTCGAGGGCACTTGAAAGGGTATTTTTATAGGAGGTTCGCCCATGAAAAAAATGATCATTACCGGCGTAAACGGTTTTATCGGAAGATGCGCCATGGAATATTTCAGCAAAGATTACGAGATCACCGGCATCGACTTAGCCGACCGTTACTGTGAGGACGGGGCAGAAATCCACTACTATCAGTGCAACATGTCCAAAGACTCACAGGAACTTGCCAACATATTTACCGGAGTGCAGCCGGATGTGATCTTACACTGTGCCGGCAGTGCCAATGTCGGAGCATCCATTGTAAATCCGATGGCAGACTTAGACGGCAATCTGCACAGTTTATACCAGCTGCTTTTAGCATTGCAGTCATTTGAAAAAAGACCGAAAATCATTTTCTTATCAAGTGCAGGTGTCTATGGCAATCCAAAGCAGCTTCCGATCACGGAAAAAGATGCATTGGCACCGATCTCACCATATGGCGTGCACAAGCAGATGGGCGAGGAACTCTGCAGCTATTATAACAGGGTACATGGTTACCATATCCGCTGTGTGCGTATCTTTTCTGCATATGGAAGCGGACTGCGCAAACAGCTTTTGTGGGATATTTATCAGAAATACTTAAATACCGGACGGATCGATCTGTTCGGAACCGGAAATGAGACGCGTGATTTTATCCATATTTCCGATATTCTGCGTGCCTTAGAGTTGATCTTAGGATATCAGGGACCGGAGGAGATCTTTAACGTTGCAAACGGCGAGGAAGTGTCTATCCGGGAACTTGCTGAGATTTATGCCGCACAGCTTGGAGAAAAAACGGATATCGTGCGGTTTAACGGGGAGACGAAAGTCGGCGATCCACAGAACTGGCGTGCGGATATCTCTCTTTTGAAAAAGATCGGATATGAGAAAAAAATGGATCTTACCGAAGGAATCCGCGAATATGTAGGCTGGGTAAAACAGCAGGCATAGAAAGGGCGAAAAAGAATGGAAGAGACGAGAAGTCTGGCTCCGGTAATTTTGTTTACCTACAACCGGCCGGAACATACAAAGCGCACCATCGAGGCACTTGCAGCAAACGAACTTGCAGCAGAAACAGATCTGTATGTATTTTCCGATGCGGCAAAAAAAGATGCAGATAAAGGAAAAGTGCAGGAAATCCGTGATTATGTAAAGTCCGTGCAGGGATTCCGTCAGGTGGAACTGACCGCAAGGGAACAGAACTACGGTCTTGCAAAAAATGTGATCGAGGGCGTGACTGCGATCGTAAATAAATATGGAAAAGTGATCGTTTTAGAGGATGACCTTGTCACAAACCGCTATTTTCTTTTGTTTATGAATGACGGATTAGATCGTTACCAGAACGAACAGAAAGTGACCGGAATCACAGGGTTCTCCCATTTCGGGGATACTTTTTCCTACCCGTGTGAGTCCTATTTTAACACGCTCTCAGGCACAAGCTGGTCGTGGGCGACCTGGAGCGACCGCTGGAAGTATTTCGATGCGGACTGCGACGACTGGACGGATATGGTTTCCGATAAAAAACTGCGCAAAGCATTTAATTATGACAATACCTATGATTTTTACAAGATCATGAAAATGCAGAAAACCGATGAAAAGACCAACTCCTGGGCGATCCGCTGGTACTGGACGAATTTCCGGAAACAGGGACTGATCTTATCCCCGACAAAGTCTTTAGTCAGCAATGAAGGCTGGGATGGCACCGGGATCCACTGCGGCAATGAAAAGGGACCGGTATTCGACCATAAACTGATGACAGATCACAGGATCACAGAGTTCCCACAGGAGATCTGTGAAAAACCGGAGCTCCATAAGGCGATGAAAAAAGCACTGATCCATGAGTCACAGCCGAATCTGATCAAACGGATCTACCATGTGGTATTCCGGAAAAACTATATCGGACAGGCATAGAACATTTGAATGGCAGACAAAACAGGCTGTCTGGAAATGAGGATGAAATAAATTATGAAGATACTTGCAATTTTTACCTGTTTTAACAGAAAAGAACTGACAAAGCGGGGCATGGCAACACTCTCAGAAAATAGAGACGTCACGTTTGACTATGTGATCTTAGACGACAATAGTTCTGACGGAACGCGTGAGATGTTAAAGCAGATGCGCGATGACGGCACATATCAGATCGACCTGATCGAGGGAGACGGAAGCAATTTCTGGAATGGCGGCATGCACAAGGCGATCGAACACATCAAAAATACGCATATGGATTACGACTACTATATGCTGATGAATGATGATACAAAGTTCTTCCCGGGCATTTTTGATGAGATGGCACCACATCTGAAAAAGGATGAGGTTACAGTCGGTGCGATCTGTGGCGAAAACGGCGGTTTGAGTTACGGCGGTATCAAATACACCAAAGGGATCAAATACAAAAAATTAGGCCCGGATGCGCCGGAGGTAAACTGTGATACCTTCAATGCAAACTGTGCCATCATTCCGCGTGAAATCTTTGAAAAAGTCGGGATCGATCCATTTTACCAGCACAGTATCGGTGATTTTGATTACGGGTTACAGATCAGTAAACTTGGATATAAAATTCATATTTATCCAAAGTTTGTCGGCGAGTGCAATGATAATACACTGCAGAAAACCTGGCAGGATGAGACGCTGCCGCGCATGGAACGGATCCGTCTAAAGGAGAGCCGCAAGGGACTTCCATTCCGCGACTGGTTCCATTTTTTGCATAAAAACTTCGGACTTGGAACGGCCATTGTGCGTTCCATTACACCGTATATCCGTATTATACTTGGAACAAAGACGAGATACTCCGGCGCGTAGAAAGCCGGCATGATCATCGCAATATTTGAATGAGGATTTATATGGGAACGATCTGTTTTGTGATTTTAAATTATAAGACCTGGCGTGAGGCGGCCGCATGTGCGGAGTCCATTCTAAAGACGCAGCAGGGGCAGGATATCCGCATTGTTTTAGTGGACAACGGTTCCGGCAATGGCAGTGAGGAGTCGCTTCGGGAAGAATTTGCCGGGGAAAAAAGAGTGCATGTGATCGCAAGTGAGAAAAACCTTGGATTTGCACGCGGCAACAATCTTGGCATCCGGTATGCAAGGTCTCATTTTGAACCGGATTTTATCGTGGCGGCAAACAGCGATATTATTTTTGAACAGGAAGATTACTGTGAGAAGCTGCGGGAAATCTATAAGGAAGAGCGCTTTGATATTTTAGGCGGGGATATTGTGGATGCAAGCCGCACCAGACATTTTAATCCGGTGGCGAGAAACAGGCAGTACACGTTAAATTATATGCGGAAACAGATCCTGGTTTCCTGGGCGAAATGTAAGATGTTCCAGCTGATCAAACTGTTTCATTTAAAGAAAGCCATTGCAGGCCATTATGGTGTCGTGTCGGATGAAACGGGGCGCGATGTCAAAGATGGCAGTAAGAATCTTACCACGCGTGAGGAGGACGGAAAGTCCGTATCGGCGGACAGCCGCGTGGACGAGCGGATGAAGGATGTTCTATTACATGGCTGCTGTCTTGTTTTTTCGAAAGATTTTTTCAAACAGATGGACGGATTTTATGATGGGACATTTCTCTATGCGGAGGAAGAGATCCTTTATTACCTTGCCGGAAAATACGGCATGACATTACTGTATGCACCGGAGATTGGCTGCATGCACAAGGAGGCAGTGTCCACAAATTTTGTGATGCAGGATTTTTGTGATGCGAAGATTTTTTATTTCGGGAATATCACGAAATCCTATCGGGCATTTCTGGCACTGATGAAAAAATATGAGTAAACATGACGGATTATTTCAAAATTCAGTTTACAATGTAATTTATAAACTCCTGGATGCGCTTTTTCCGCTGGTTTCTGCAGCATACCTTGGAAGGGTACTGATGTCGGATGGAGTCGGAAAAGTTGCATATGCACAGAATATCGCGCAGTATTTTGTACTGGCAGCATCCCTTGGAATCCCCAATTACGGGATCAGGGAGATTGCAAGAAGGCGTAAGGATGAGGAGCAGACAAAGGAACTTTTTTCGTCTCTCTTTTTTATCAATCTGATCTCCACGCTGATCTGTACGGCACTGTATTATGCACTGATCCTGAATCTGCCGTATTTTTCTTCACGTAAGATGATCTCACTTGCGGCAGGACTTCTGATCATATTTAATGCGTTTAATGTAGACTGGTTTTATCAGGGGCAGGAGGCATTCAAATATATTGCAATCCGCAGTTTTGTTGTAAAAGTGATCTCACTTGCGGCAATCTTTGTGTTTATCCGGAGCAGTGAAGATTATGTGCGGTATATGCTTGTGATCGTTTTGACGACAGGGGCAAATTATATTATCAATATGCTGCAGTTAAGAAAGTTTGGTATCCGTCTGACATGCCATGGCATAAAGATCCTGCCGCATATGAAACCGATCTTTATCATGCTCGGAACGACAGTCGCGATCGAACTTTATACGATGTTAGACACCACGATGCTTGGACTTTTGTGTGATGAAAAAAACGTTGGTTATTATACAAATGCGATGAAAGTCGTGAAGATCATCATTACAGTCATTACAGCAATCGGGGGAACATTACTTCCGCATTTAAGCCAGTATCATATGGAAGGTGATGATGAATCGTGTGGACGGATCGTAAGCAGGGTATTTGAGATCATGCTGTTTTTGTTCCTGCCATGTTGTGTGGGGCTGATGCTGACAGCAGATGATCTGATGGTCGTGATGTTTGGCGAAAGTTTTGCACCGGCAGGGGAGACACTCCGGATCGCGGCACTTTTAACGCTCGCGCTTGGGTTCAGCAATTTATTTGGGACACAGGTGCTTTTAACATTTGGAGAGGAAAAAAAGCTTCTTTTCTGTACGATCGTTGGGGCAGTGTCAAATGTCTGTCTTAATTTTTCCATGATTCCGCGGTTTGCCCAGAATGGTGCGGCAGCGGCATCGGTCATCAGCGAAGCACTGGTTACTGTCTGCTGTGTATGTTTTTCCGTGAAACACATTCAGGTAAGATTAAGAAGAGGATATTTGGCAAAAACCGTGATTGCGGTAGCTTTTATGGGGGCACTTACATGGATTGTCATGAGCATGGTAAATGGAGAATTTCTGCGGCTTGCAGCAACAGTAGTGACAGGGGTGGTCTCATATTTTGCTTTATGCATTATGCTTCGCAATCCAGTTTGCATGGAGTATAAGCAGACATTATTAAGGAGAGAAAAACAATGATCTACGTATTATGTCCGGCGGATGTAAAGACCGGCGGAACAGAACTTCTGCATCAGCTTGTAAAGACCCTGACGGATGTGAAAGTTCCTGCAGGAATTGTTTATACTGAGATATCAGAAGAACATCCTGGCATGAATCCCGCTTTTCTGGAATATACGGACGGTTATCTGCGTGAGGAAGAGATAGAGGATGAAAAAGGAAATATTTTAGTTGTGCCGGAGATTTACTGTGAGAGAACGGCGAGATATCAGAATCTTTCCGTGTATATCTGGTGGCTTTCTGTGGATAACTATCTGATTCATAACAGTTTTGTGGATAGAAGGCGTGCAAATGGCACATTGCGCGCCATAAAAGCCTTGCTCACCGGAAAACTGAAAGATAAAACGGATTTTGTAAAAAAGGCAAAGATGCATCTGTGTCAGTCTTACTATGCGATCCATTATCTGGAAACGATCGGGATTAGCGGGAAGCAGGTACGTTATCTGTCTGATTATGTAAATGATATTTACCTTGCCGGGGAAGAAGCGGCACTTCGCGAAAAGAAAGAAGATGTAGTCCTTTATAATCCCAAAAAAGGGGCTGCATTCACAAAGGCGCTCCGTGAGATGGCACAGGATCTCAGGTGGGTACCGCTGATCGGGATGACGACGGAAGAGATGCGTTCCTGCATGAGTAAAAGCAAGGTTTATATCGATTTTGGAAATCATCCGGGGAAAGACAGAATACCAAGGGAGGCGGCAATTTCCGGCTGTATCGTTATCACTGGAAAGAGGGGTGCCGCGGCATTCGCGGAGGATGTATGTATTCCGGAAACATATAAATTTGATGAGTCATGTGCGAAAAAAGAAGATATTATATCATGCATCAGGGATTGTATCTGTAATTTTGATGTGCACAAGGTTGATTTTGACGGTTACAGAAGTTATATTAGAAATGAACATCAGCAATTTACTGCAGATGTGAAAAAAATATTTGTGAATGAGGATTACATATGATAATATCAGTAATTTTTGTGCTGCTCTTTCTTGCATTTTTAATGGGGATAATACTGGTACCGAAAATTGATGGAAAGATCAATATGATAAAAGTGGCAGTGATGGGAATTATGGCTATTTTCTGTTATCAGTCGTTTTGGGCGTTCATGTTTCAACTGGTGGGAATACCGGTGAATCTTAAATCCACATGTATTTCAATGGCGGCAGCGGTGCTCCTGTTATGGGGAATGATCATTAAAAAGAAAAAAATGCAGCGGATATTTGTGAGGATAACAGATATTGCTGTATTAGCAGTTCTTGCAGGAATCGTGATTGCAGTTTCACTACATATGTTTACTCCATATTTGCGGCTGAGTTATATCAATTCAGATCCGGCAAATCATTTTAATGATGCAATGGTCATTGTAAAGCAGGGAGTCTTAGGCAAGCACATTTATTTTTCTGCATTTGTCAATGCAATGTTTATTGAGATATTCAGTCCGATCCTGATCGTTTCAAAATATTATAAAGCGTTTATTTTTGCGGATATTTTCATGCATGTGCTGGAAGTGTGGATGTGTTATGTACTGATGCTCACGGTCAGTGAGAAAAAGATCGTGCGGATTTTTGCACCGGTGTTTGCGCTGGGATATTTCTGGGGATATCCTGCATACAGTTACATGACAGGCGGATTTGTATACTGGAGTATTGGTGTTATGATACTGATGCTTTTAGTCTATGCCCTGCTTCTGCTGGAGCGGTATCCGAAAAATTATAAGTGCAATGTGATCTTACTGCTGTTTGCATTGTACGCAAATACATGTTGTAATGCACTGTTTATCCCGCTCAATTCAGCGGCGGTGATCCTGGCATTATTTGTACTCGCGATCCGGCAAAAAAAGATAAACAAAAAAATGATAGCAGGATTTTTGGTTGTCGTAGTCATTGCAGCGGCAGCAGTATTTGTCTTATTTATGGATAAATGGGGCGGCTCTTTTGACAAGATGATAACTTACGTCAGCAAGGCGGGCGGAATGTATCATTCCGTGTATGCAGATCTGATCTATTTCATACCGGCAGCATTTATCGTACTGTTTTATCTGCTGAAAAAAAAGAAATATCCGGCGGCGATCCCTGTGATGGCACTTTTTATGGTGGTATGCACCTGTGTGATGTACGGATTTCTGATAAATCACATGATGTCATTTTATTATTATTTTAAGATCTACTATAATCTCTGGCTGTTCGGCTGGCTGCTTTGCGTGATGGCAGCAGATATCCTTGCAGATGAAAAACAGCTTGCAGGATTTTATGCATATGTTGGATTTATTGGAATACTTGCGTTATTTACTTTTACAAATTATGATATGAACATGTGGGAATTTGATCCCGGATATAATGAGGCATCCGTACCGAAACATTTTCTGGCAATCTATTGGAATAATCTAGATACATCACAGAAAGACTATGGGGAATACACGATTTTACCAGATCTTATGGAAGTGATGTCTTATGCGGCAGAGGAACTCGATGATGATAAGATCCCGGCGCTGGTGGCTGATGACAGGACTTTTTACTGGTTTGATGGCATGCGGGCTCAGAATACGAGAAAATATAAGCCGTATAACAGAGAACTGATGGATATTCTTGTCAAGATGGATAAAAATGGCATCACGAAGATTTTTGTGGATAAAGAGGATAAGATCTATCAGCAGTATGAAAATTATTTTTCACTGTGTAAAGCGGTGTATGAAAATGAACGTGCTGCGATCCTGACATTCCCGGGAGAAAGCTGGTGCAAGATACTTCCATATGTAAATGGTTATGATGAGGGAAAATTAGAACTGTATAAGTATGTGAAGAAACATTTAAAGAATGAAAGGGTACCTTTGATGGCAGCAAAGGAATCCTGCCTTGATTTTATCATTTACCGGCAGAAAACCAAACAGAAGTCTACGGATTGTTATACATGGAATTTTAATCCGAAAGAAAATCTCGATAATTTAAATCAACTTGGAATCAAGTATATTACAGTATTGTATGGCGATTCTTATTATCAGGAAAATCAGTATTATTTGGATGGACAGGAAACAGTATTTGAGAATGAATCAGGCAAGATCATAAAATGTGCGGGAGACAGTTTCAGCACAGAATATAAATAATTTGTGATATCAGATTTTGGAAATGGTTTGTTTGAGAAACAAGGAGGAAGATCCAAATGAAAAAAAGACATCAGGCAGGGAAAAGAATTGCTGCATGGCTTATGGCATTAAGTCTTTGCATGACAGCGGTTCCGGCGGAGCAGGTGGTATATGCAGCCGGTGGGCAGAATGAAACAGAGGTAACAGAACTTACGGAACTGACAGAGGTTCCGGAGTCGGCGGAGGCTATGAAAGACTCTGAAACAACGGAAAAAACCGGAGCTGGAGAAAAAGCTGAGGCAGAAGAAGCCGGAACAGAGAGCAAAGCAGAAGTGACAGAAACTACTGAATCAGAAGAAACCTCTGAAATACCGGCAGATACGGAGAGCACAGAAAGTTCTGAGATACCGGCAGATACAGAGAGTACAGAAAGTTCTGAGATACCGGCAGATACAGAGAGTACAGAAAGTTCTGAGATGCCGGCAGATACGGAGAGTACAGAAATTCCTGAGACGACTGAAAATACAGAGAGTACGCAGGCAACAGAAGATTCAGAGATGACTGAAGATACAGAAAGTACAGAGGCACTTATCGGGGATACCGAAGCGGCAGACACGGAGAAAGAAGAAAGTGAGGATATTCTAAAGAAAGACGGAAATGTGACTCCGGGAAGTACCTATGCGGCAGCAACATCGATTGGACTGAATACAACTTATAATGCAACGACATCCAGAACATCTGTTACACATTGGTATAAATTTACGATGAGCAAAGCCGGTATGGTACAACTGAAATTTGCACATGCGAATTTATCGAGCGCAAGCAACAGTACGGCCTGGAGGATTGATTTTATTGCCGATCAGGTTGGTGGGTTAGTCACTGTAACAAGCGGAATGCAGGATACACAGAACCAGACGGCGAAAATAGGTCTTGATGCCGGTACCTATTATGTACAGATTACCGGAACCGGAGTACTTACAGTCGGGTCTGCAGCTTACAGCTTCAGCGTACAGTATGAAGATACCTATTGTGAGACAGAACAAAATAATACGATTGCCACAGCAGATAATTATGACAGATTGGGTCAGACGATAACAGGAAGCATTTCCTCTGCATCGGATACCGATTATTATAAGATCACATCCACCACAAAAGGATATCTTTCATTTCAGTTACAGCACGATAAAGTGAGCGGCAGGCTTTCAACAGATATTTACAGCGTGGCAGTCTGTGATGCTGCCGGAAATACGATGTATACAATGACGAGTAAAAAAGACGAGGAGAAAACCGAGTCGGTTAATTTTGGACTTGACGCCGGAACCTATTATCTGAAAGTATCAGGAATCCAATATATGGATGCGTCAGGTTCACTGACAGTTCAGGGAGCAAATGGAGAGACGTACAAGCTGAAGGCATCCTGGACGAATGCAGACAACTGGGAGAGCGAGAGCAATGATGATATAAATACAGCAGACACAATGACATCAGGCAAGGCAGTTTACGGAAGTCTGTATGGTGTCAGTGATTCTGATTATTATGGTTTTCAGACAACAAAAGACGGATATATCGTGATCAATCTGCAGCATTCGAAAGTTACAGGATGGCAGAATAAGGCTATTTATGCAGTTACAGTCTGTGATACTTCCGGCAATTCGATCTACGAAATGACCAGTAAAGCGGAAGATGAATCCACGGATTCCATCAAACTGGGACTGTCAGCAGGTAAATATTATATTAAAGTGGCAGGTCAGAATGCATATTACGGCGGAAACTATGTGATCAAAACTACCTTTAAGGCGTGCAGTACCTGGGAGCACGAGAGCAATGATACTTACGATACAGCAAATACGGCTGTTTCCGGCACGACATACAGCGGAGATATCCGTACTTACAGCGATGTAGATTATTTTAAAACATCACTTTCTGCAAATGGTTATATCAATGTGAAACTGACGCATCCGGTTGTGAGCGGACAGGAAACAACAAACATGTTTGTGCTCAGCGTGATCCGTAAAGTGGACAAAGACCAGTATACAGAAGTCTACACTACGAAGATCCGTGGCGGGGACACAAGCATTTCCACGCCGAACCTTGGATTGCCGAAAGGTGAGTATTACATTAAGATCGCAGGAACCGGAAATACGACGGGAACATTATTGAGCGGAACGAGTTATCCTGTAAACTATGATGTGTGTATTATAGCAAAGACAGCAAGTGACAGGGAAGTGGAGTCGAATGATTCTGCTGCCACTGCAAATACCGTAAAGAACGGAAAAACCTATTACGGAAGCACAAGCAGTTCCTCAGACAAAGATTACTATAAGATCAAAATGTCAAAAGCAGGCTATCTGCAGATTAAGTTTGGACATAAAAACAGTCAGAGTACAGCAAGCTGTTATAATGTTGTTCTTTACAATAAGGATAACAGTGAAATTTATAAATTTACGAATACCGGGACAGAGACTTCTTATACATCCTGTAAATTAGGACTGGATGCAGGGGAATATTACGTATGCGTCAGCCAGGCATCTACACTTTATACCGGCGACTATACGATCTGCATGACACAGAAAGCGGCTTCCGGTTGGGAGACAGAGAACAACGGTGACTGGGCTTCGGCAGATAACATAAAAGTCGGCAAAGCGGTAAACGGTGTGATCACAGGATATACGTCAGATGAAGACTGCTATCGCTTTACACTCACAAAAGCGCAGTATATCAACTTTAGTCTGGCACACGAGAAGATCAATGATGCGGGAAGAAGCTGGTATGTGACACTTTATAATGCAAACGGCAAGAGAGTGAGCAGAAAAGATGATGATCATATCTATTCCTATGCCGGCAGTACCTATACAGAGTCAAAGGCTGTCAAATTAAGCAAGGGAACCTATTACCTGAAAGTGCAGGCATTTGCGAAAAATGCGGTGGAAAAAGAATACACGCTCTGTGTTAATAAAATTGAGAACAGAAAAACAAGCGTGACTTCCGTAAAATCGACAGCATACAATAAACTGAAAGTTTCATGGAAAGTTGTACCGGCTGCGACTTCTTATCAGATCTACCGCAGTACAGCAAAGGATGGGGATTATCAGAATATCAAAACCATCAACAGTGTAGGCACTAGTTCCTGGACAGACGGCAGTGTAAAAACCGGAAAAACATACTATTATAAGATCAAGACGGTTGTTAAGACACAGAATGGAGAACAGACCAGTGGATTTTCGAATGTAAAATCTGCAAAGGCGGTTCCGGCAAAGACGACGTTAAAGGCAAAAGCGTCGGATGCAAAGAATGTAAAACTGACCTGGTCAAAGGTAAAAGGTGCAAGCGGTTATGAGATCTACCGCAGCAACAGTAAAGATGGAAAATGTAGTAAAGTAAAGACCATATCCAAAGGTAGTACGACATCTTACAAAAACGGTAAATTGAAAAAATCGACGACCTATTATTATAAGATCCGTGCATACCGCAAAGTGAATGGGAAGAAAGTATATGGAAGTTATTCTTCCGTTGTTTCCGTAAAGACAAAAGCAAAATAAAAGTAAAAAGAGATACCCCGGTGGGATGATCATCATACATCCTGCCGGGGTATTTTTAAGATTTTATGAAAATTCTGGTAAGATATATTCAAAGGTTGGGTTTTATGATAAAATAATATAGATTATGCAAAGGTATGAATGTGAGGTACTTCATGAGGAAAAGGGAAAGATATAAACATTTGCTGAATTTATTTGCTAATTTTGTAATGCTTGTGGCTGAGACAGCAATGTTTGCATTTATATGGTATAAAATGTATGTGCCGGAATTGGAGGATAAGTTCTGGAATAGAGGAAACTGGGCAGTAATCGGAATGTATGCATTGGTATTGTTCTTTTTTATCCGTACATTTGGCGGATACCGGATCGGATACCTTAGAATTACAGATATTTGTTTGTCGCAGATCCTTGGAATTTTGTTTGCAAATATTATCGAGTATTTTCAGATTTGTATGATTGCAAATGATTATATGTCAGCATCACCGCTTCTGTTATTGACGACAGCTGAGATTGCAGTGACACTGCCTACCGTTTTTGTTGTAAGATATTTTTATGTCAGATTATATCCGCCAAGACGTATGATCGTAATATACGGGGAACATTCTCCGGAAGAACTGATTTCCAAGATTAATTCCAGAAAAGATAAGTACAATGTTTGTGCAACTGCCAGCGCCTATATGGGATATGAGGCATTGTATTCTAAAATATTAGAGTATGAAGCGGTAGTTTTATGTGATCTTCCGGCAAGTATCCGTAATAAAATTTTAAAGTTCTGTTATGATCAGAATAAAAGAACCTATATTACACCGAAGATATCGGATATTATTTTAAATGGAACGGAACGAATCCATTTGTTTGATACACCTCTTATGTTGTCAAGAAATCAGGGACTTACGATAGAGCAGAGATTTGTAAAGAGGACTATGGATATCGTGTTTGCACTGCTCGCGATTGTTATTTCATCGCCGTTTTTACTGGTCATTGCAGTTGCAATCAAACTGTATGATGGGGGACCGGTATTCTATAAGCAGGAGCGTCTGACGAGAGACCGCGAGACGTTTCAGATTATCAAGTTTCGCAGCATGAAAGTAGATTCGGAAAAACAGGGAGCACAGCTTGCCAAAAAAGATGATGACAGGATCACACCGGTTGGAAAAATAATTCGAAGAACGCATTTAGACGAGCTTCCTCAGATTTTTAATATTTTAAAGGGAGAAATGTCTTTTGTTGGTCCTAGACCGGAAAGACAGGAAATTGCTGAAAAATATGAAGAAATTGTTCCGGAATTTCGGTTCCGCCTGAAAGTAAAAGCCGGATTGACAGGGTATGCACAGGTATATGGAAAATATAATACAACACCATATGATAAATTAAAACTGGATCTGACTTATATACAGACATATTCAGCGTGGTTAGATGTGAAATTAATGCTTATGACATTTAAGATTATGTTTCAGAAAGAAAACACAGAAGGTGTAGATGAAAAGCAAACGACAGCGATCAAAAAGGAATCATAGAGATGGAACAGACAAGCGAAGTACAGATATCTGTTATTATGCCGGTTTATAATGCACGGGATTATGTGGAGCAGTGACGGAAAGTCGCGCAATAAATACAAGTCAGCTAAAATGCAGTGGAAAGTTTACCGTTTTATAGGAAAGAACCGGCTAAATGCATTGCGTTATATGGTACATTACACATTAAATAGTGTCAAAAAATATACAAGAGGGTAAGGAAAATGAAAAAAAGGATTTTAGCAGTAATCATGGCAGTCTGCGTGAGTATGACAGCACTGCCTGCAGATGTACGTGCAGCAGAAGACAGTGCAGTTCAGACAGAAAGCACGCAGAAAACATCACCGTCAGAGAAATCAGCCCAGACAGAAAACACTGGGAATGCAGCAGAAGAGCTGACTGGAACGGAGATGGCAGAGACAGAAGAAGCAGCTGAAACGGAAGAAACAGCAGAGACAGAAGAAACGACCGAGACGGTAACAATCGAAACAGAGACGATTGAGACAGAAGAGCCGGCAGAGACAGAAACTTCGGAAACAGAGAAACCGGCAGAGACAGAAACAATCGAAACAGAAACTACGGAAACAGAGAGCACCGAGACGGAGACAGCTGAAACGGAGACAGAGGAGTCAACCGAAACGGAAACAACTGAAACAGAGACAGAAGAGCCGACCGAAACGGAGACTGCGGAGACAGAGACTGCGGAGACAGAGACTGTCCAGGCAGCAGAACTTAACTACATGATGGTAGAGTCACCGTACGTTGAGACACCGGGAACGCAGAATGTGGTCTTAAGTCTTGGAACAGGCGATGAGCAGCTTTCGGATATCGTCTTAAATTATAAGAATCTGACCACCGGAAAAGCATATCAGACAAAAGCTGCAGGAATAGAAGAGGATATGATCCGGTTTACCATGGATTTTTCAGAAAATGGACAGGCAGGAGAGTATCAGATCACTTCCGTGCAGTTTACACAGGAGAAAACAAAACAGGAAATCCTGCTATCAGACCTTGGCATGGATGTAAGATTTGGTGTCAATGAACAGGCAGAGACGAACCCGGATCAGGTACTTTATGATGAAGATGCCTATGCGGATGTGGATGCTGATGTTGTTACTATGAGCGCAGATGGAGAAGTTATTTCCGAAAACACTGTGGAAAATGTGCTGGAGCAGGGAATCTCAGAGGCTGTCGCCAGTGTTGCAGATAACTTAAAAGGTGCGAACAGTAATGTGAAAGTCGTACTCGATCCGGGACATGATGGCACCCATGCAGGAGCATCCGGTTTTGGAGTACAGGAAGCGGATCTGACACTTAAGATCGCCACATACTGTAAAGAAGAATTATCTACCTATAATGGTATTACTGTTTATATGACAAGAGAGAGTGCAAGCTGTCCGGCAGGCGGCGGAGATAATATTGCATGTCTGGATGCCCGTGCAAACCTTGCAAAGAATGTGGGAGCAAATGTGTTAGTAAGTTTCCATTTAAATACTGCAAACGGAACAGCGAGAGGTGTGGAAGTTTATTATCCGAACAGCAACTATAATGCACAGGTAGGAGGCAATGGACAGGCACTTGCAAAGAAAATATGCGATAAATTGGCAGCACTTGGATTGAATTATCGTGGAACTTTGATTAGAAATGCATCTTATGATAAATATCCGGATGGTTCTGCAGCAGATTATTACGGTCTGATCCGTCGTTGTAAAAATAATGGCATTCCTGGTCTGATCATCGAGCATGCCTTTTTGGACAATGCAAATGATTATTATACATATTTAAGTTCTGATGAAAAATTAAAGGCACTCGGTGTTGCGGATGCAACTGCAATCGCTGAGTATTTCGGACTGACAAAAGGAGCAAAGACCGTAACGCTCAATTACACGCAGTCGAGAGAGGATGGTAGTCTTAGATTAAAATGGACAGGTCTCGATAATGTCGATTATTATGAAATTTATCGTAATACTGTGAATGATACAAACTATCCTAAGATTGACGAAGTATCGGATGCTACATCTTATATTGATGATACCGTAAAGGCAGGGACAAAATATTACTATCTGGTCCGTCCGGTATTTAACGATGGAACTGCAGGAGAGTATTCTAAACCCATCTCAGGTGTGGCATTAGGAAAAACAAACCTCACAAAGATCAAGGCAAAGAGTGGAAAGAAGATTACCCTGACCTGGAAAAAGGTTTCTAAAGCAGAGGGATATCTGATCTATCGTCAGGACAGCAGTGACAGTAAATTTTATCAGATTGGCACGGTAAAATCCGGCAGTACACTCACTTACACAGATACTGTAAAATCCAATAACAAAACATATACCTACAAAGTACAGGCTTACAATACAAACAATGGCAGACAGGGTGTCGGTGCATATTCTTCCACAAAATCTGCAAAGACACTTGCAAAAGCAAAAATTACAGGAATCACATCCTCGGATGAGGAAGTATTAAAAATTTCCTGGAATAAGGTAAGCGGTGCAAAGGGATATATCATTTCCCGCAGCACAAAGAAAGATAGTGGTTATAGTGAAATAGATACAGTATCAGGAGAAAAGACAACATCCTACACAGATGATACTGTAAAAGCAGGAAAGACCTATTACTATAAGGTCGAAGCATATAATGTCAACAGCGGTACAAAAGGATACGGCGGTGCATCAGACGCGGTGGCAGGAAAAACTGCAAAGCGCACAAAAATCACATCAATCGTTTCCACAAATGAAAAGACCTTGACGATCAAGTGGAATAAGATCACAGGAGCTTATGGTTATCGTATCAAACGAAGTACCGATGAAGATGGTACTTACAAAGTTGTTAAGACGATTAAATCCGGAAACACGACCAGCTACAAAGACACCAGTGTAAAAGCAGGAAAGACCTATTATTACACGGTTGAAACGATGGTAAAGACAGGAGACAATATCTGTTATAGCGGTGATTCAGCGTCCATGGAAGGAAGAACAGCGAAAAAAGCGAAGATCAAGTATGCTGTTTCAAATGGAAGTAATCAGATTGAAGTAAACTGGGGAGCAGTGAGCGGTGCCTACGGCTACCGTATCAAACGCAGTACGTCAAAGAATGGTACTTATAATGTGATTGCGACCGTAAATGGAAAGAATAAAACAACCTATCAGGATAAAAATGTAAAAACTGCAAAGACCTATTATTATAAGGTAGAGACGATCAACAAGGTAAATGGTAAAAAAGGATACAGCGGTGATTCCGCAGTTGTGTCAGCAAAGACATTAAAAACTACATCCATTACAGCAGTCAAGGCAACCGGAAGTACTTCCGTAAGACTGGAATGGAAAGCCGTGGATGGGGCAAACGGATATCAGATTTACCGGAGTACGTCAAAAGACAGTGGTTATAAAAAGGTCGGACAGGTCAAAGGTAAAAATACGAAAAAATATGAGGATAAAACCTTAGAAGCCGGAAAAACTTACTATTATCAGGTTCGTGCATATAAGAGCAACAGTGCTAAAAACGGTGTGGCATCTTTCTCAAAAGTACAGAAGGCATGGACGATCAAACAGGTGGTATTCTCCCAGATCACAAGTGACAGCAAAAATCAGGTCACACTTGGCTGGAAGAAAGTTTCAAAAGCACAGGGGTATGATATTTACCGGAGCAGCAAGTCAAACAGTGGATTTGAAAAGATCGCTTCAATTTCATCTGGATCTACACTGACTTACACGGATAAGGGCGTAAAGAGCGGAAATACTTATTATTACAAAATCGCTGCAACCTACAAGATCAAGGGAAGTGCAGGCAGAGGAAGTTACAGTAATGTAGCACAGGTTCCTGTTCTGAAACAGGGAGGTATTTCTTCTATTACATTGGGAGACAACAATGTATTAAATATTTCCTGGAACAGTGTGGATAATGCAAGCGGTTATGAACTTGCCGGTGCAATCAGTGAAAAAGGAAGCTATACCACGTTACAGACTTCCGGTGCAACTTCCTTTACACACAGTAATCTGACACAGGGAACAACCTATTACTATAAAGTAAGAGCATATAAGGACTTAAGCAGCGGAATCCGTATGTATGGTCCATGGTCAGCGGTGAAATCAAAAGCAGCAGCTCATGAGATCATGGGTACAAGCAGTGTGACGGTAGATCAGATGGTATCTTATTATAATAAACGATATACATTCCCGGCAGATACTTACCGTGACAAGGGAGCAGATTCCGCGGAAGCGTTCTTTAAGATTTTAAAAGAAGAGGCAGATGCAGAGGGTGTAAGAGCGGATGTATTGTTTGCACAGGTGATGTTAGAGACCGGTGGACTCACATTCGGTGGTGATGTGCAGGCGAGCCAGTGCAACTTTGGCGGACTCGGTGCAGTCGGTGGCGGTGCTGCGGGGGAAACCTACGCAGACGTAAGAACCGGACTCCGTGCACAGGTACAGCACTTGAAAGCGTATGCAAGTACCGAGGGATTAAACAATGCATGTGTGGATAAGCGTTTCCAGTATGTATCGCGTGGAACAGCCAGATACGTGGAGTGGCTTGCGATTCCGCAGAATCCATATGGAAAAGGCTGGGCAGCAGATGCGGATTATGGTACGAAGCTGCTTCGGATCATGGATAGTTTATAAACGAAAAAGTATGGTGATATAAATGATAGAACAGAATTATTCCGTTTTAATGTCTGTATATAGAAAAGAAAAAGCTGAGTATTTGCAAAAAAGCATTGACAGCATGCTCTCCCAGACAGTACCACCGCAGGATTTCGTGATTGTATGTGATGGATTGCTGGGGGATGAATTAAATCAGGTACTCCAAAAAAAAAAGCAGGAGTATCCGGAATGTTTTCAGATAGTTCAACTGCCTGAAAACCGAGGACTGGGAGAAGCACTCAAAGAAGGACTGGTTTATTGTAAAAATGAACTGGTTGCACGAATGGACAGCGATGATATCAGTGTTCCAGAGCGTTGTGAATGGCAGTTAAAAGCTTTTGCCCAAAATAATGTATCGATTATCAGTGGAGCTGTGCAGGAATTTATGGATGATACAGCACAGGCAGGTACTGTCAGATATGTTCCGGAATCATCAGAAAAGATAGCGGTATATGCAAAAAAAAGGAATCCTTTTAATCATCCGGCAGTTATGTTTAAAAAAAGTGATGTCATAAAAGCTGGAAGTTATATGGATTTTCATGGATTTGAGGATTATTATCTATGGCTCCGTATGCTCTCAGGCGGGATGAAGGGATATAATTTATCTGAAGTGCTAGTGTACATGAGAGTCGGTAATGGCATGTATGCGAGGCGCGGAGGAGTTTCATACTTGAAAGATATGGCAGAGTTTCGGAAAATCATGTTAAATAGCGGATACATTAATTTACTGGAATTTCTGACATCTGTCATAACCCGTGGAATTGTAATCCTGATGCCTGCGAATCTGAGAAAAACAGTATATTCGGTCTTTCTCAGAAAGTAATCCTTGGCTTAAAGACAGAGATTTTGCTTTTAAAAATATAATCCCTGGTTTTGCCTGTGAATTTCAGGAAAAACAGGGGATATCCATTTTCAATATAAAATCCCACAAAAAATCAAGTGTTTAACGGACAAAAGAAAAAGAAAATCTATTCCATTGTTCAACATTGTCATGCCGGTACTGCTTTTTCTGATGCCGCAGTATGAGAGCTTCCATACCATTTTTTCAGACCCTGAAAGCATGTCAAAAAGACTGAAAAACTGTATCAGTGGAAGGATTCCAAAAGTTGATGCAGTCCGCGACCTTCTCTCCAGAATAAACCCGGATGAAATACGCAGCATACATGAAGAAATGATTGATATCATAAAACGTAACCGGATATTCCGGAATGGAACGATAAGCGGATATGTTGTGGCAGGTTTTGATGGTGCGGAATTATTCAGCAGTACAAAAAAATCCTGTCCGAACTGTCTGACTCGGAAAAAACTCACAGGGGAAACCGAATACTTTCACCGGAGTGTGGTGTGCATGACCATAGGAAAATCACCACACGTAATTCTGGGGCAGGAAATGTTAAAACCAAGGGACCTTTCAGGCTTTGAGATGGAAGGGTGTCCATATAAACTGCGTGTGGTGCGGTATCGTGAGCAGTGGGAAGAAAAAGGGGGAAAGCCGAACGTTTTATGTGGCTTGTAATGACACTGGAAACGGCAGATTACCGGGTGTTATGGGAAATGATGAACCGCAGGTGGGACATTGAGGAGAATGGTTTCCATCAATTGAAAACGTATTATCACGCAAAGCACTGTTACTGTCATGATGCGGTTGAAACAATATCTAACCTGATAATCATAGGCTTTAATGTAAGAGAGTTATATTTGTACCGGAGAAGCCGGAGCTTTGTAGGAAGCGGAATAAGCCGAAAGAGTATAAACCGGATTTTTTTGCGATGAGCTGCTAACAGAAAAAGTGAAACAGATTTTATATGGAAAAGGCGGATAGAGAAAATCAGCCGAAAAAAACCTAGGGAAAAAATAGGGGGGATTTTGCGCGTATTGACCAAGAATGAAGGGCAGCCGCAGATGGAATGCTGATAACTGGATTATTTATAAAAATGCATGGATAAAAAAGTTAAAAGCGAAATCTCTGGCTTAAAGTAGGATCTTGAGTTTCCATAAAATGTAATCAAAAAGTGGTTACACCTTCCCAAAGCACTAATCTTCCACTTTTTTGAAGAGCTAGGAATGGAAGTTCTGTGAGTAGAAGTACTTTAATAAGCCCCACCGAAATCGGGCTTTTGGAGATATATTCTTGTATCTATCTAAGCGGTCAGCTTAAGGCAGAGTTGACGATATGCCGGACGTTTTGTCCGGAACCATAGCCTGACGCCTTCTTTTGCATACGATAGTATGCCAGAGATACCTTTAGCTAACCGGTAATAGCAGAAATATACTTTTTTCTTTACAGGGTCTGCTTTTTGTATAATTGAAACCTTAAGGGCATTTGTTTCTGACTTCATAGATATATGTGCAAGAAAAGCCATGCATAAGGTGATATAAAAATTTAACGTATTGATGGCAGACAGCTTTCGTACTCGAAAGTTTTCAAACTGAAACATCTGTTTTTTGCAGCGGAAATATTCCTCTATTTTCCATCTCGAAAAGTACTGCTTTGCAACAGCGATTACATCTTCTTTTGATTTAATATCTTTATTGGTTGCAAGCATCATTGGATGTTCGGTTAAACCATAGACGAGCACCAGGTCAATATCTTTTTTAGAAGCGGTTATCTGAACTTTTACATGAGACAGATATGCTTCACGGGATGATTGTTGCCGGTAAGAACACAGGCTTCTGTTACGTGATAGCCTTTTTCATAAACTGTTTTGGAAGCAGTACTTTTAGAGCCATCTCTGACAAGTCCGAGAGCTTCAAATTTGTAACCATCAGGATTTACAACATCGCTGTCATCAATGTGTATGACAGGTTCTTGCGGAGCCCATTTACGGATGGCAGTAAGATAAGATTTAAGCGCGGTGGAGGAAATGCCATTGTTTAAATGTCTGGTCAGCCGTTCAACAGAATTGACCTTTTTGGAATCTTCGTGAAGCTGATCCACAACATCGGTTAAAAGACAGCTTCTGGAGGCAAGCATACCATAAGTCATCTCGGCAGAAAACTTTTTGTCCGGCTTGGACAGGTGTTTTGAAATTTTATTTGAAAAAGTTAAAATTTCCCGTTTCAAAGTATAAGTATTTGTTGTAGAATTAAGCATAAGGAGTCCTCCTGTTTTTTTGTTTAGTATTATTTTGATTTGACACATTAATTTTACTACAAAACAGAAAAGGATTCCTTATATTTTGGGCATTTTTTGAAAGTTGTTTATTGGAATCTAACAAAATCAAGTGGTTGTGGATAAAACTGCGGAAAATCAAGAGAGTAGAATAAATTGACGTGAAATAGCTGGTATGATATAATTGTGCAGTCTTTTGGAATACATGGAATAGATAAAAAGGAGTTAGAAAATGAATTGGAGAATCAATGAGAGTGGTGTATCAGCGACAATTGAAAATATTGAATGGGAAAGAATACACTTGATTCTTACAGTAAGGCTGCATATTGACGGGCAGAAAACGTATGATATAGATAAGATGGAATTTTATGCGGTAAATAATTTGGGGGGATGTGGAGTTAAGTTCGATGTACGCAGGAAAGAAGATATCATCAAACTTCATGTTAATGTAACAAATAGTGGTGAACTACGTTGTATTCCGAGGGGAACATATCGTATTTTTGTATGTGAAAAAGATTGTGTTCTGGCAGAGTGTGAAACCAGTCCTGATATTGCAGATCAATTAGAAGCAATGTCCAGAAACTTTTTGTACGGTGAAAGGGGAAAATCTTACAATGTTACATTTTATATAGAAGATGGAACGGATACACTGCCATTCCGTATGCATTGTATCGCATTAGGGGCAGTAGGGGTTACATTTCCACAGAATCCAAGCTTCCTCAAAAAAATAAATTTGATAAAAGCATTGAAAGACTGCTATTTATCTAGCAGATCTGTTTTAAGAAGAGTATATAAATGGTATTCATTTTTGTATAAAAGCAGACGAAAAAATACAGTCCTTTTTATGACAGAACAGGATCAGAAAATTGCATCAAATTTAAAAGCAGTTTCAGACAGAATGGTTGACAGACAGCTGGATCAGCAATATCGGTTATTGTATTCTGCACGTCCTGCAGCGGCAGAGCCGCAAAGTAAAAAAAGCTGGATTGGTCTTATGAAATTACTGGCACAGAGCGGCACTATTTTTATTGACGATCATGCACCGGTACTGGATTGGCTAAAACTGGATGATGATACAACGCTGATTCAATTATGGCATGCAGGAGCAGGGTTTAAATCATCAGGCTACAGTCGCTGGGGACATGAAGGATGTCCTTCACCGCAGTCCTGCCACAGACAATATAAGTACGGAATTGCTGGCTCAAAAAATATCGCACCGTTTTTTTCGGAAGTATGGGGAATTAATGATGAGCAAGTATTGCCAACAGGAATGCCCCGTATGGATGAGTATTTGGATGAGCAGCATAGGAATGAAAAAATAAAAGAATTGTATGAGCAGTTTCCAATGTGCAGAGGTAAAAAAGTCATACTTTTTGCACCTACCTACCGTGGAAGAAATAAAAAAACAGCATATTATCCGTATGAATTGATCGATTTTGAAAAGTTATATCAGATCTGTGGAGATGAATATGTAGTTTTATTTAAAATGCATCCATGGGTAAATAAAGATATTGTGATTGGAAAAAAATATGCGGATAAATTCTTGGATGTAAAAAAATACCCGAATATTAATGATCTGTTCTATATTGTTGATTTATTAATTACAGATTATTCGTCGAATATTTTTGAATATTCACTCATGAGAAAACCGATGCTGTTTTTTGCATTCGACAAGATTCAGTATTCTTTTTCCAGAGGATTTCATAGAGATTATGAAGAATCTGCACCGGGTAAGGTATGTTATTCATTTGAGGAGGTGCTTTCTGCAATTACAGATAAGGACTTTGAATATGAAAAAGTTGAACAATATATCACACATCATTTTGATTATATAGACAGCGGTGCATCGGATCGTGTGATAGATTGGATTTTACTTGGAAAGATGCCTGAGAATATCAGTAATGCGATTAAGAAAAAACAGGAAGAAATACAGCGTATGCATGAGCTTGATTTTGCTACAGGTATGTTGGTACAACAGGATGACTAAGCTACTGTTCACACACTGTGTGAGCAGTAGCAATTACAGCCCCATGCATCTTCGATGCATGGGGCTGTAATCTGGCATAATATAGTCTTTGGCGCACAGTTTGACAGCAAGTGTCAAACTTGCGAGTGAACAGTAACATGACTAATACAGATACAAAAGGTATAGACAGACGCAAAATTGACGGAAAAATTGGTGTATGCTATAATTCATGGTAAGAGAATATGCGCAAAGCGTGCATTCTATTATCTATGGTAATAAGGTTGCATTAGTCGTAATGGAGAGTGAATGCAATGGAAAATGGATTAAAAGAATTGCAGCAACGTTTAGTTGAAATGCTGTCGTCTTTTCAGAAATTTACACAACAGAATGGAATGATTTTTTTTCTGGTAGGCGGAAGTGCGTTAGGTGCAGTCAGACATCAGGGATTTATACCATGGGACGACGACGTGGATATTGCAATGATGCGGGAAGATTTCGAAAAAATGGAATACCTGATGAGTCTGCAGCATGACCGGCTGGGTGAATTTATATATTCACCGGTCGAGAAGCATATGATACCGGATGCGCCAATTGGTTATTTATATGATACCTTGCATGCAGATGCCGGATATGAAAATACGGCAAAAATAGACATACATCCGATTGATGGTGTTCCAAAATCGGGAGTATTAAAGAAGGTTCAGAAGTGGACATCACTTATTTATTATTTGTCAGAATATCGTCTTCCAGTTAAAAATAAAGGAAAAGCAATCCGGAATATTTCAAAGGTAATTCTTAAAATAACCCCCGGTTTTATATTCCGGTTTTATATGAGAGTGTGTAAAAAGATCATGACATCATGGAGAACTTCGGATAGTGAGTATATCTGTAGCTTATTTGGGGTTGCCGGGTATGAGAGGGAAGTGATGCCGAAAAGTTATCTGCTTCCATTAAAAGAGGCTGATTTTGAGAATAAAGTTTTTATGATACCGGGAAATTATGATCCGTATTTGAAAAGGCTGTATGGAGATTATAAGAAAATGCCTCCTGAGATGGAGCAGCATCCCAGACATAAGATACATGAGCTATATAAAAAATAACCGGGTGGTGTAAAGAAAATCGTGCAGGCAATCAAAAAAAAGTTAAAACGAATAATAAAGTTATTTATAACATATAAAATCGAAAATGATACCAGAGTATATCAGTTAAAGTACACACCGTTTACTGTTAAAAAATCATTAATAAAAAAAACATTTCAACAATATGGTAATACTTCCATAAACACAAAAAAGATTATATTTGATAATTATATGGGACATGGATACGGATGCAATTGTAAGTATGTGACGGAAGAATTAATACGTCGCGGAACGGATTTTGATTTAGTTTGGATTGTGAAAGATGCAAATGCACATAAAGGGGAATTTCCCCCCAAGGTGAGGCTGGTTGAATATGGATCTAAAGAAGCTATGTTTGAATATTATACAGCGGCTGTATGGGTATGTAATTATCATTTGATTCATTATTGGAATCAGGGACTGGTAAAAAGATTTGGACAGTATTATATTCAGATGTGGCATGGATCATTTGGAATAAAAAAGATCGAAAAAAACTGTGATTGTTTAACCAATAGTCAAAGTTGGACATATCTTGCCAAAAAAAATTCGCAGAATACCGATTTTTGGATTTCGAATAGTTTTTTCGAAGATGAAGTATATCAGAATGCTTTTTGGTCGGTAAAAAATATTTTGAAATTAGGTCATCCCAGAAATGATATCTTTTTTAAGGATGGACAGGATCTTGTGGAGAAAAAAGTGCGCAAGAGTTTATCAATTGATGGAAAAGATAAAATTTTGCTATATGTGCCGACTTTCCGAGAAAAGCTTGATTTTCCTAATTATAAACTGGATATTGAAAAATTAAAAAAAGCTTTGGAAAAGAAAACAGACCAATCCTGGAAAATTGTTGTAAGACTGCATCCAAGGATGCAGAATTCGTTGGAAAAGGTTTGTATAGATGAAAAAAAACAGATTGTGAAAGCAGATGCTTATCCTGATATTCAGGAGTTATTAGCAGCAGCACAAGTGGTGATCACAGATTACTCCAGTTGTATTTTTGATTTTTTATTAACAGTAAGACCTGGCTTTTTATTTGTGCCTGATTTAGAACATTATGATCAGGAACGAGGGTTTTATTATAAATTGGAAGAAACTCCTTTTCCAATCGCACATACAAATGAAGAACTTATTCATAATATAGAAAATTTTAATCAGGAAAAATATAGCATGCAGGTGGAAGATTTCTTAAAGAAAAAAGGATCGGTGGAAGATGGAGAAGCATCTGTACGTGTATGCAACTTAATAGAAAGTATAGTGTCAGAAAAGGAAATTAGAGGATGAGTATTAATAAGAAACATGTGAAGACATTTTGGAATCGTCGATTTCTGTTATATGAGCTGGTAAAAAAGGGAATTAAATTAAAATATCGTCGTTCGTATCTTGGTATTTTATGGTCTATGTTAGAACCGATATTAACCACAATTGTATTAACAATTGTATTTGGAACGTTGTTTGGAAATAATGATAAGGAATTTCCATTATATATCTTATGTGGAAGGCTGGTATATTCTTTTTTTGCAACGGGAACTAAAACAGCATCCAAATCTATCAGGTTAAATGCAGCGATGATAAAAAAGGTATACATTCCGAAATATTTATATCCGCTATCCTGTGTATTATATAATTATGTGATTTTTGCTATTTCGTTAATTGTAATGGTTCCGTTGGCGGTATATTGTAATGTAACTGTGACATGGCATATCATTGAGGCAATTATCCCACTGTTACTTCTTTTTATTTTAACATTTGGAGTTGGAATGATATTGACAACGATCAATGTATTCTTTCGGGATATGGAATATATATGGGAAGTGCTTTTAATGCTTATTATGTATTCAAGTGCAATTTTTTATTATCCGGAACGTTTAATGAACAGCGGGTATGCGTGGATTTTAAAATGGAATCCGTTGTATTGTATGATCCAGAGTTTTCGTAATGCAATGTTTGGGGAAGCTATGGACATGGGGTTGACGGCATATGCAGCAGTATGTTCTATTGTAGTGTTGATTTTAGGCGTGATTTGTTTTTATAAAAAACAGGATGATTTTATTTTGCAGATATAGAGGTTAAGATGGCAAAGGAATTATTACGTGTAGAACACATAGGAATGAAATTTAATCTAAGTAAAGAACGAGTGAATGATTTTCGTGAATATGTAATAAGAATGCTCAAAGGTAAAAAGTTAGAGAAGGATGAGTTTTGGGCACTTAAAGATATTAATTTTAGTATTCATGAAGGAGAACGAATAGGAATTCTTGGACTAAATGGAGCAGGAAAAAGTACGTTACTCAAAGTGGTTGCAGGAGTATTTAAACCCACAGAGGGCAGAGTAATAAGAAATGGAAAAATAGTACCATTATTAGAGCTTGGAGCAGGATTTGATAAGAACTATACAGGCCGGGAAAATATATTTTTATATGGAGCAGTGCTTGGATATGGTCGTCAATACATGGAAGAAAAATATGATCAGATTGTAGAGTTTTCCGGATTAGAGGATTTTATGGATGTACCTATTAAAAACTATTCATCAGGTATGAAATCAAAGTTGGGATTTGCAATCGCAACGATAGCTGAACCGGAAATTTTAATTTTAGATGAAGTACTTTCTGTAGGAGATGGTAAGTTCAGAAAGAAGAGTGAAAAGAAAATCCTTGATATGATGCAGGATGGTACGGCGGTTTTATTTGTGTCACATTCACTTGCACAGGTAAAACGTATCTGCAATAAAGCTATGATCCTTGAAGGGGGAAAAATGATTGCTTTTGGGGATGTAGATGAAGTGGCACAGGTTTATGCAGAAATGACGGGTGAACTGGATGAGTTAACAGTGGGTCAGAAAAATCTTGTGAAAAAAAAGAATAAAAAAAAGAAAACAGAAAAAATCAAACAGGAAGATAAAAGGGAGGTTATGGAAGAATCATGAATATAGCGATTGTTTTTGCTGGTGGAAGCGGAGTCAGAATGGGAGCCGGTGTCCCGAAACAGTTTTTGGAAATAAATGGGAAACCGATTATTGTTCATACACTTCAACTTTTTCAGTGCCATGATATGATTGATAAAATATATATTTCAGTACTTGCTGATTATATCCCTTATATGAAAGAATTGGTAGATGAATACCGTTTGAATAAGGTGGCAGATGTTATTCCAGGTGGAGAGACTGCACAGGATTCGATTTATAATGCGTTAAAAAAAGCAGAAAGTGAAAATGCAGAGGATTCTATCGTACTATTGCATGATGGTGTACGCCCATTTGTATCTTATGAAGTGATCAGTAATAATATTCGCTCTGTACAGGAAAAAGGCAATGCAATTACCTGTACTCCTTGTTTTGAAACAATCATGATCAGTAAGGATGGGAGTCACGTCGACTCTGTTCCATATCGTAAGGAAACGTTTGCAGCGCAGGCACCACAGAGCTTTTACTTAAAAGATATTATTGCTGCACATGATGCAGTTAGAAGTACACCTACAAAATATGAAAATATGGTTGATGCGTGTACGATTATTCGCAGCCAGGGGATTGAAGCACATATGGTGGAAGGAAACAGAGGCAATATTAAAGTTACGACACCGGAAGATGTGTATACGTTTCGTGCATTGTTACAGTACAAAGAGAATGAACAGGCATTTGGACTGGGTATTACAAATCGTATAGGAAATGGAAGAAAGCCTTTATAGAAAAGGTAAGTATAAACATATGGAGAATGGAGAAGTTGAAATGAACGAGTGCATGGAAAATGAAATTATGCAGCAAGATCTGGAGATGCTTGTAGATAGTGATCTGCCAATTACAGCATTAGAGGGTAAGTCGGTACTTGTGACAGGTGCGACAGGATTGATTGGTTCGCAGATGGTATATTTGCTTGCATGTTATAACCGAATGCGTAACCTTCAGATTCATATTATTGCTATGGTGCGTAATGAAGAAAAAGGGAAAAAGATGTTTTCGCATCTGATTGGGCGTGGGGATGTTGAATTGCTTGTTGGTGATATAAATAGACCAGTGGTATATTCGGATTCTGTAGATTACATTATACACGGAGCCAGTGCAACCAGTTCAAAATATTTTGTGTCTAATCCTGTTGAAACAATTTATACGGCATTGGATGGAACGTCAAATATCTTAAAGTTTGCTACAGAAAAAAAGATAAATGGGATGGTGTATCTGTCATCTTTGGAGGTATATGGAACACCGGAGAAAGATGCAGATCTGATTACAGAAAATGATTATGGATATATTGAACCGCTCAGTGTAAGAAGCAGCTATTCCGAAGGAAAACGTATGGTAGAGTGTTTGTGTGCATCTTATGCACACGAATATAGTGTACCGGTTAAGATTGCCAGACTTTCTCAGACCTTTGGACCGGGAGTTGCATACGAAGATGGAAGGGTGTTTGCGGAATTTGCACGCTGTGCATTGGAACAGCGGGATATTGTACTGCATACGCAGGGACATACGGTAAGAAGTTATTGTTACACAAAAGATGCACTTTCTGCATTATTATACATTTTAATTTCCGGTAAAGCAGGGGAAGCATATAATGTTACGAATATGGATACTGCGGTGTCGATTAAGGAAATGGCAGAATTGGTCTGTGAGACAATTGGAAGTGGAAAAATCAAAACTGTGATCGATATTCCTGAGGATTTAGCCTCTTTCGGATATAATCCGGAAATGATAATCCGATTGGATAGTAAAAAATTAATGCAGCTTGGCTGGAAAGCAACAATTGGATTAGAAGAGATGTTTGAGCGTTTGATAAAGGGAATGAAGAAATAATTTGAAAGGAGATCTACAATATGAAATTTGGTGTAGTGATTCACAAACCGACAATGAATTTGGGGGATGATATTCAGACCTATGCAGCAGCTAAATTATTGCCTCATGTTGATTATCAGATAGATAGAGAATATATTAGTGATTTTAAAAGTGAAAATGATGAACCGGTAGCTGTTATCATGAATGCATGGTGGATGTGGAAAAAATGGAACTGGCCGCCTGCAGACTGTATTATCCCCAAATTACTGAGCATGCATATTAATAATTATGGGGTTGCAAGAAAATCATCTCCAATTTATGCCGAATGGGCGCAGGGATGTGGAGGAGAGTTTTTTAAGAAGTATGGTCCGGTGGGATGCAGAGATATGGCATCGCTTGATTTTTTTAAAGAACAGGGTATAGATTGCTATTTTAGCGGGTGTCTTACATTAACAATTCCGAAACAGGAGAAAACGGAAGATGCGGGAACATATGTCTGTTTGGTTGATTTAAACGATAAGATCAGAGCGAAAGCAATGGAATATCTGAAAGATACAGGACTAGAAATTCGGGTTATAAGTCATAATTGTGATTATAGAAAATCGAACGCAACATTTGAAGAGAGAATGGCAAAAGCAGAGGAGATACTTACTTTATATCAAAATGCTAAATTTGTTATTACGCGAAGGCTGCATGTAACATTGCCTTGTCTTGCACTAGAGACCCCCGTTTTGTCAATCGTTGATCTCAAGGATGCGGAAGGAAATGGGACACGCTGGGGATGTTATATGGATACGGTTCGTTGTATTGATAATGAAGATTTCTTATCTGGTAATTTTGAGTATGATTTCAATAATCCGCCAGAAAATAAAAAAGGATATCTTGCTTTACGCGAAAAGCTGATTCAGGATGTACAGGATTTTGTTGCCGAGTATGAGAATTGTGATCTGCCATTAGAACAGGTGCGGAAGACTACCTATACACCGTTGGAGCGTTTAGAGTGGCAGAATAACATGAAAACAGAAGTGTTAGAGAAGTGGTTAAAGAAAAGCAGAAAACTTCTGGATGATAAAAAATTATTTGAAAAAAAATATAAGGATACATTAAAAAACCTGAGAAAGTACAAAAAATATGTAGATGAATTACAAAGTCAGGGAATTATTAGTGAAATTAAGCTTCCTGATGTGGAGGATACACCGAAATCAGAGCAGCAATTGCAGCGAGATGCTTTCAAAAATAAAATTTGGAAGAAAATTAAAAAAATGTTTTGATTATAAAAAGCAGATGGTTTATTTGAAAGATTCAAATGCCATCTGCTTTTGTTATGATAGTGTAGTTGTATTATAAAAATTGGTTATTTGATCTTGATGGATACAATCTTACTATCTAGTCCATAAACTGTAGTTTTTCCTATTGTAGTGTATGGAACAATTTTATAGTAATAAGTAGACTTCCTCTTTAATTTAGAATCTTTATAGGTAATGGTTTTATTCTTTTTTATCGTAGAAATTTTTGTATAGCTGCCATTTTTGGAGGCTGAACGATAAACAACATAGCCGGAAGCTGATGAAAGTTTTTTCCAATTTAATGTAGCTGTTTTTGCTGACTTTGATTTTCCGGAAAGTGATTTTACAGTTAATGTATTAACATAACTGGAATTAACTTTTACATTATTATAAGTATTCTTTTTGAAAGTATTCGGATAAACAGTCCCCTTTACTTTGGAAGAAAGAATAATCGCCCTACTACAGGAAGAGATTGTATTGCTGCTAAGAATAAGTTTACCTGAGTCAGCACGGATACCATCAATTTTTTTTGAATTGCCTGTTATGATATTTTTCTTCAACGTAATTGCGTAGGAGGTAGAGGCAGGGTTGCAATAAATAGGGTAAGCCTTGCATTTTTTTATTGTATTTCCACTGATCGTCATTTTGCACTTTACAGAGTTGATCGCAATTCCTTTATCTTTTCCAGAGGTAATGGTATTGTCGGATATTGTACCTGTTTTGCTTTTGGTAAAGATAAAAATACCTGTATTGGCAGGTTTGCTGATTGAGTTGCCAGAGATAGTTCTTGCAGTACTCTTTTCGGCACAGATGCCATACTTACCAGGTGAGGTAATTTGATTATTCGCAATGGTAGAAACTTTGCTGTTGTTATATACATGTACACCAGTAATAGCAGGTGATTGTATCGTATTGGCTTTTATGGTTTTGGCAGTAGCACAATCGATAAATACACCATGTTTTCCAGAAGCATTAATGGTATTACTGGAAAGTTTATTTACTGTACATTTGTTATGCAAAAATACACTGTTTGTTTTTGCAGAAGAAAGCGTATTTTTACTTATTTCAGTGACTGTGCTTCCGTCAATGTTAATGTTGACATTTCCGGCAGAAATATTGTTGTCTGTGATTAAGTCAACATTAGAATTATTATAAATAAATATTCCGTTGATACCAGGCTTGTTAACCGTATTTGAAGAAATATTCGTAGCACTGGCATTTTCTATCATAATAGCATTGTTAGTTGGTGTAGTTACTGTATTCCCTGAAATGGATTTTGCAGAGGATTTTTCAAATATATGTATGCCGGAAAGGGGCTTATTGATTGTATTATTGTCAATGATTCCATTGGTAGAGGATTCGCGTAACTGTATGCCATAGAAGGTATTTTTAGGCTTTGAAACCTGAGAATAAGTTATTGTATTTCCAGTTATTGTTGAGTTCCTGGCGTCTTGCAGACGGATTCCATGTCCATCCGTATTGATCGTATTATCGGAGATGGTTATGCCGCTGATAAAATAATTACCTGCAGGAATTGTATCTCCAGAGCCGGTAGTGGCAGAACCTAGATTTAAACCACTGACAAAAATAGCGGCATTTTCGTAATCTTCATAAGGGTCATTACCTGAAGCTGCAATTGTATTATTGCTGATAACCATTTTTTGATTGTTCACAGGAGTTTGATATGTAACCGGGGTTGATGATGGAATATGTCCTTCTTTTACTGCTGTGGAAGCAAGAAAAGTACCACTTTCACGAACGGAATATATCATGATACCTTGCGGAGTATCAGTTATGGTATTGCCTGTAATAGTACAGTTGATGTAATTCATTGCCTGTATAGCTAGACTCTTAAGACTGGTAAATGTATTGTTGGAAATTTCTATCGTGTCTACTGGATTGTTTAGTATTGCAGTGTGACTACCAATACCACGTGGAACATTTTTAAAGGAGCAACCGGTAATTTTTACATTCTTTAAAGGAAGATCTTCAGATAGATAACCGGACAAGTGAGATTCTAGTAAAATATCAAGCTGAATGGCTTCATAGGTATAGGGTTTGGCACTTGTCGATAATGCCTGATCGGCAAAATTACAATTTTGAATTGTGATACCGTTATTGCCAGCAATCTCCATAAGGTGAGAATTGGAACAATTTTTCAATGTGGCATTCATCAGAGTAATGTTCTGTGTATGACAGATCTTGATGGCGGTATTGCTATTGCCATTTTCGTTCCAGATACCGCCATCAATGGTAATATTTTGGTAATAATAACCTGAATGTGTATCATTACTGTCGCCCACTTTTATCATGTTGTAATTGCTTCCCTTGTTTTGAGTAAGGGTAACACCTGTCAGGCAAAGATAAGTGTTGCTGTAAATACGAAGTCCTTGTGTGAGAGAATATTTTCCGGGATCTACAAAAACTTTGTATGGTAAGTCTGTTGTTGCATTTTCCTGAGCTTCATCTAGTGCAGATTGTATAGCGGCATATGCACTGGTGGAAGAAATTTCACTTTTGGTTACATTAATAACATAATACCCATTGGAAACAGCTCCTTTGGGAGTATCAAATTGTTCGGAAATTTCAGTATCTTCCGTTAATTCGATAATTTCGAAATTATCATTGTTCTCTGATTCTTCGATAGTTTCTGATGATTCAGTAGTTTCTGATGATTCAGTAGTTTCTGATGATTCAGTAGTTTCTGATGATTCAGTAGTTTCTGATGATTCAGTAGTTTCTGATGATTCAGTAGTTTCTGATGATTCAGTAGTTTCTGATGATTCAGTAGTTTCTGATGATTCAGTAGTTTCTGATGATTCAGTAGTTTCTGATGATTCAGTAGTTTCTGATGATTCAGTAGTTTCTGATGATTCAGTAGTTTCTGATGATTCAGTAGTTTCTAATGATTCAGTAGTTTCTGATGATTCAGTAGTTTCTGATGATTCGGTCATTTCCGACACTTCAGTTGTTTTCAATTCCTCGGATTTTTTGAACATTTCAGATACTGTATCCGCAATAGAATCGATATCTTGAATATTCGGTGATGCATATGATGATGAAGTGGATGACAGTAATAAAGCTGTACCCAGAATACAACTGCATACTGTCTTAAAAAAACATTTCTTTTTCATAAATATACCTCCATAAATAATATTATAGTGCTAGTGTACCACCTGAGGTACTATGTGACAAGATAATCACGGGAGTTTGACAGTTGAATATTAAAAAAGTTATCGCAGGTCGCATAAAACCTGCGTTTTTATGTCAAATTTTTCGTTTTGATATGTACTTGTTTGCAATAGTGTGGTATACTTAAAAGAAAAGGGGTTTGTGTTATGTATATTGCAGTTACAGGTAGTAAAAATAATAAAGATATTTACATTTATCAATCATTCCGAAAAAAAGACGGAAAATCATCCTCTCGTATTTATAAGAAGCTTGGAAAATACAACACCTTGTTGGAACAGTTTGATGGTGATAATGAAAAACTTATGGCTTGGGCGAAAAGCGAAGCTGCCAAAGAAACAGATCTCTACAATGAGCGTACGGGGAAAGTAACGGTTGAATTCTCTCAAGCTGCCTGCATTCCTATGAACGAGACACGTTCTTTTCATGCCGGTTATCTATTTCTTCAACAATTATGTACGGAGCTACGCCTTGATAACATCTGCCGTGTGATTAAAGGGCGCCATAAATTTAAGTATGATCTTCATGCGATTCTGACTGATCTCGTTTACGCAAGTGTTCTCTCTCCTTCAAGCAAGCTCAGCAGTTATAATTTTTGCAAAACGATTCTTGAACCACCAAAGTATGAGATTCAGGATGTTTACAGAGCTTTATCTGTAATCGCGGAAGAGTCGGATTTTATCCAAAGTGAACTATACAAAAATTCAAACTTCATCCATCCAAGAAATCAGAAGATACTTTACTATGACTGTACGAATTATTACTTTGAGATTGAGGAAGAAAGCGGTTTGAAGCACTATGGAAAAGGCAAGGAGAACCGTCCAAATCCGATTGTTGGTATGGGGCTGTTTATGGATGCTGATGGCATTCCACTTGCATTTGATGTTTTTCCAGGTAACCAAAACGAGCAGACAACGCTTAAGCCTCTGGAGAAGAAAATCATAAAAGATTTTAACTGTAGTGAATTTATTTTCTGTTCAGATGCCGGTCTTGGAAGTGCAAATAACCGAGCGTTTAACAGCATCGGGAATCGGGCTTATGTCATCACGCATTCCCTTAAAAAGATGAAGCAGGAAGACCGTGATATTGCCCTGAATCCAACACAGTTCAGAAAAGCTGGTTCGACAGATTTTATAGATATCAGGACTTTGGACGAAACTGATGATGAAGTTTTTAACTCCATTTACTACAAGGAAGTCCCTGTTGTTACCGGAGATTTGGATGAGACGCTGATCGTTACATACTCACCGAAATATAAAGCTTATCAGCAAAGAATACGGTCATGTCAAATCGAGCGTGCAGAGATGATTATTAACTCTCCTTGCAAAAAACGAAAGGGCAAAAATCAAAATGATCCAATGCGTTTTGTGAAAAATACTGCCGTAACAAACGATGGTGAGATTGCAGAAAACAAAGTATATGAGATTGATGAGGAACAGATAGCCAAAGAAGAACTTTACGATGGTTTCTACGCGGTTATGACAAATCTGGAGGGAAATATCGAGGAAATCATAAAGATTAACAAGCAGCGCTTGGAAATTGAAGAAAACTTCAGAATCATGAAAACAGAATTCGAAGCCAGACCTGTTTATGTCAGAAGAGATGACCGGATCAAGGCACATTTCATGACCTGTTACATCAGCCTTCTTCTCTACCGTCTGTTAGAAAAGAAAATAGGAAACAGCTATACAACAGAGCAGATCATAGAGACTCTGCGATCCATGAAAATGACACTGTTAAATACCGCTAATGGCTATGTTCCATCCTACACCCGAACTGAAATAACGAACTCTTTACACAAAACTTTTGGTTTTCGGACAGACTATGAATTTATCAAAAAATCTACGATGCGAAGCATCATCAAGCAAACAAAAGAAATAGATTTACCATAGTGTAAAAAATATAGCACAATAACACATATCACTGCGAAACAAAAAACGGCTGTAAGCCTTGATTTTACTGGCTTTACGACCATTTTTTTGCTTTTCAACTGTCAAAGATGGGGAATGGAATGTAAAATGTGCGGGGAGGAATAAATATTGTAATTTGGATGGAAATCCGATATACTAAGTCAGAGGATAGCAAAGAATCAAAAGGATATTTTTAGTTATCCGTTATATTGGAGAAATCATGGAAAGAATAGCAGCAAGCGGAATACAGGCGTTACAGATTTTGCTTGAAAATAACGGCATTATTTTGGAATTGCATTTGAGGGGAAAAGGTACAGATTGAAGGAATAACTTGAGGGATAGAAAATGAAAAACTACAAAAATGAAAAAAGCCTGTTTGTTGCGCTGCTTGGATGTACAATATGTCTGATGTTTACCTTGATGTATTTGGGAGGATTTAAAAGTCTGACGTATTTTCTTGGATCAGAAGCAATATATGATTTTCCAGAAACCGATATGATAAAAAATGCAAAAGGATGGGAATATCATGAAGAAGAAAATGGATATTATATTGTCAAGAATAATGCGGTTAATAAATATCGTGTAGATCGCTATGTCAGGACATGGAAATATTTATATTTGACAATTAGCAATTGTTCAGTGTCAGAAGTACACGCAATATTAGAATATTACGATAAAGAAAAAAATATATTAAAAGAACAGCCCATTGTAATTTACAATGGAGAAAATGAGATAGAGCTTAATGAAACTATAGAGATATATCGCATAGGCATACGTATTCGTGATGCGAAAGGTATCTTTTTTTCTATGGATTCAATGGAGATACGAAGTGAAAAGGCTGGATTTTCGTGGCAGAAGTTTTATGAATGTATGGGAATGAGTCTACTTATTTGTGGATGTGTGATATTCATGGGATATTCTGTTAGAAAAAAATATGTTAATACAGAAAATTATGCTTTGGAGAAAAATACTGGACTCTTATATATATTGCAGAGTCTTTATGTGCTGCAGGGGAATATTGTTGGAAAAAAGGCAATTCAGAAGTGCAGAAAAATAGACAGAAAAGTGACAGTTGAAATTTTGTTATGTGTTTTTTTTGCATGGATTTTGTTTTTTGAAATAATGGGATGGACAAAAGGGGAAAGCTATCGTTATTTTTCATTGGGATGTGCTGTTATTTTATTTGCCTGTGGATGTTTGTTGTGGAAAAAAGAATGGAAAAATACAGGAGTTATGTCATCAGTCCTGAAATCATGGTACGGATTATGGATCATGATGGCATTATCAGATGTCTTTAAAGAGGATGGGGAAAAGTTTTTTTCTTATGTGATGATATTTTCAGCAGGCTTTTTTATTTTTGCGTATAATCAGCGATTTAAAGCGGATGCGGTGATATGTCTGTTTTTAAGGGCATTAGAAATAGATTATGTTCTGGTTGTATTGTTTTGTATCTTTTTTAGACCTAAGATTATAACAGTTTATTATAATGGAATTTGCAGACGTCCAGAGGATTTTGCGATGTATGCCCTGTTAATATTTGCCCTGTTTGTATGGAAGATATATGGGTTAATTGATAATGATGCGTCATATCTTCAGTGGATAGGTTATGGGATGGGGGCAGCGTCAGCACTATATTTTGTACTTAGATCAGGCGGAGTAGTGGCAAAAATTGCATTGATTCTTGTAGCCATAACATATTTATATGGGTGCGTTTATATATGGGTGAAGAAAAGGGTTAGTTTTAGATATCGGTGGAAGCAAATACTGACGGCAATTGCATTTTCATTTTTATGTGTGGTAGTTATACATATTTCGGTCAAATATTTGCCAGATATTTTGCAGACAACGGTTGTGTTTGAGGATGAACAATTGGTCAGTGTACTACCAGAGGATGAATTGCAGCTTTATCAGCAGATGTTTCCAATAACATTGGAAAATGTGACATCGAAAGACACTATCAATGTTATGGGAAGTTGGAAAAATTATGCAAGAATGATGGGGTTATATGGAAATGCAACGCAGATATATAGAAACAGGGAGCCCGTTCAGGCATATAATGGATATCTGGATTTGATGTATCATTACGGTATTTTTGCAGTAATTCCATTTGTATTATATCAAATTTATGGGTTTTGTATATCATTAAAAAAATGTAGAAGATTTTTTGGCAAAAAAAATCCGTATATATTTGTACTATGTGTTAATATTATTTTTACAGTATTTTGTGTGTTTGGGAATGCGTCTGTCAATTTTGGAAACATAGCAGTATGGTGTTATTTCCTTTTTAATGGCGTTTATTTTAAAGAGTGAAAGGTTTGCAATACATTACAGGGAGAAATTTATGTCAGGAAATACAGATGTTTTGATGAAAACAAAAATATTTTTGGTAAAAATCTGTATATGGATATTATTTTCAATTATTACAGGGATTAGCTGTGCAGCCTGGTATGTAACAGGAGGAAATATAACCCAATTTTATAATAGGGGCGACTCTTTGCAGTTTTATACAGAAAAAATTGTAAACAATCTGCAGAATATATCATTTGAAAATGAAAAATTTATTATACAGGGAGACACTGCACAAATTGTTTTTGACAGTTTAAATAAAAATAACCAGTGGAATTACTTGAAAACGGATTTGTATAATATGAACTGTGACTCAATAACTGCACAAATTGTTTTCTATGATCGGACATGGCAAAATGTAGGGGAACAAGAATTGAATTTAATGGAGGGAGAGAATCTATATCAGCTAAATGGAGAGAGTTTTTCAAAAGTGGTATTTTGTTTTGAAAATGAACAAGGAAAAGAATTTTCAATTAATAAATTTGAAATTTCTACAGATAAAATGAAGGATGATGAAAAGCTGCCAGCTGTAAGTGTATTATTTTCAATAATCTGTATGATCATAACAGGAATTTTATATTGGCTGAAAATAAGATATGGCAGAAAAGGTAATTATAAATGGGGAAGGGGATTACAAAGTATTTATATATTGGTGGGAAATGAGATTTGGCGAAAGCTTAGAAATGTACCGGAAAAAATGAGAAATTTTATTAGTATATTTCTTTTTTCGGTGATGTTTATTTTTTTGTCATTTATAAATGTATATGGCCTATTCTTTAAAAAAATGACACATGCATATACAATGTTTGTTTTAATTGGATGTATGTTATTGATAGCTGGATTGAATATACGAAAACCTTTGAAATATCGTAACTGGAATAATTTGTTGGTAATATCTTGGATCGTATTATGGGTACTGACTTGTATTTCGGACTTTATTGTAACAAAAAAAAGTGCGTATTTCTCTTTTTATGGATATTTTATACTGTTCCCGACAGGTTTTCTGTTTTTTGTATGGAATAATCAGGAAAACAGGGAGAAGATGTTGTGGCAATTATTAAAGGCACTGGAAATAACATTTGTATTATGTGTGGTGTATTGCCTGATGTTTCGCCCGGAAACAGATGGATACAGATATAAAGGATTTTATACCAATCCAAATCCATTTGGATTATATATGGCTGTTATGATAGGTGTCTTTTTATGTGAAATAGACTATTACATAAAATGTAAGGAAGTTAAAATTTTAAAGATTCTTCCATATGCCATTGGTTTGACAACAGCATTTTTTTTCCTGAAAAAAACACAAAGCACAACAGCTACTTTAGCAATTCTGTGCGGTGCATTGTGCTGGGGAATAGAAAAGATCCTGAAAAGACACATGAAAAAAACTATGATCGCAGTGATGTGTTTTGTGATATGTTATATTCCCGTTTCAATGGGGTTACAGTGGGGAATTACCAATATATCAGAGGCAATCGGAACGCAGATTGTATATCCGGTGGATTATGAATATGCATCTGTCAGAGATTTAGATGATTTAACTGGAACCATACATGTTTATGCAGCAGAAAGAGAGGATATGTCCCAAACTTCACAGAGAATCAGACAAAAGTTATTAAATTCGAATTCGATAAATGGTTTATTTTCAGGCAGGCTATACCACTATTCGACGTATCTGAGTCAGATGAATTTGTTTGGTCATACAAAAAGAGCAACTGTTTATGGATCAAATATTAATTCTGCTCATAATGGAGTATTGGCATATGCACATATGTATGGAGTTTATATAATAGTTCCTTATATAATGATGTTTGTTGGATATTTTTCGCGGGCGGTCAGGTATTGTAAAAGTGCGGAAAATAGAAATTATTATGCATGTCTGCCGTTGATCATATATGTTGTATTTTTCTTAGAGAACATGATGGACAATGTAGATATTCCATTCCATTGGATTGTATGGTTTGTGTTTATATTGTTAGGGGGGTTCTTGTTTTCTATGCGGGAGGAAGAGAAAGTGTAGATAACAGCAGAGATTTCGCTTTAAAAAATAAAAGTCCCTGTTCTGCCTGTGAATTCCAGGTAAAGCAGGGGATATCAATTTTGGGTATCAAATTACTGTTTTTTTCTGTATAATCACTCAAAAAGGACACCTTTTATTGTATAATTATGTTATGGAACAAAACATACGAAAGAAGGTGTCCTGAATGAAAAATTAGCATTGAAGAAACTGCTAACTTATATGAAGAGTGTATATAAAATCCCGCAAAAAATCAAGTGTTTAACGGACGAAAGAAAAAGAAAATCTATTCCATTGTTTAACATTGTCATGCCGGTACTGCTTTTTCTGATGCTGCAGTCCGCGACCTTCTCTCCAGAATAAACCTGGATGAAATACGCAGCATACATGAAGAAATGATTGATATCATAAAACGTAACCGGGTATTCCGGGAAGGAACGATAGGCGGAAAAAGGTTGATTGAGCGGCTGAAGAAACGGCATGGACATTTTGCGGATGTGATTGTGGCGGATGCGTTATATCTGAATGCTCCATTTATCAACACTCTGAAGGAAAATGGTCTGGAAGGGTGTCCATATAAACTGCGTGTGGTGCGGTATCATGAGCAGTGGGAAGAAAATGGAAAAGAAAGAGAGCGTTTCATGTGACTTGTAACGACACTGGAAGCGGCAGACTACCGGGTCTTATGGGAAATGATGCACCGCAGGTGGGACATTGAGGAGAATGGTTTCCATCAATTGAAAACGTATTATCACGCAAAGCACTGTTACTGTCGAGATGCGGTTGAAACCATATTTAATCTGATAAGCATAGGCTTTAATGTAAGAGAGTTATATTTGTACCGAAGAAGCCGGAACTTTGCAGGAAGTGGTATAAGCCGAAAGAGCATAAACCGGATTTTTTGCGATGAGCTGCTAACAGAAAAGGTGAAACAGATTTTATATGAAAAAGGTGGATAGAAAATCACCAGAAAAAATATATAGGGAAAAAGCAGGGGGAATTTTGCGCGTATTGACCAGGAATGAAGGGTAACCGCAGATGGAATGCTGATAACTGGATTATTTATAAAAATGCATAGATAAAAAAGTTAAAAGCGAAATCCCTGAGAAAAAAGGGAATCGGTTTACACAAACAGAATAGATATGCTATAATAATGCTGTTATACCCTTGGGTATAACAGCATTTTGAATATAAAGGACAATAACAATAGATGAAACAGTTAATTCAAGATAGACAGTTATTTATGCGCCGTATTTTTTTGATGTGTTATGACATGCTTGCTGTATTTGTTGCGAGTATGTTTGCGCTGATAATACGGTTTGATCTGAACTTTTACAATGTACCGACAGAATATCTGAATGAAGTATGGAGAACACTTCCGTATATGATGGTGATCACATTGATCATCTTCTGGGCACTCCGATTATATTCAAGTCTGTGGAGTTATGCAGGGGCACTTGAAATGATGTATGTTGTTTCGGCATGTATACTGGATGCGATCGTGGTAGCTGCATTGATCTTGGTACGTAACTGGGGAGATATGTTCCCGGTTCCACGAAGCTTTTATATTTTATATGGGTTATTTTTACTTGTGCTGATCATGGGATGCAGATATTCCTATCGTGGACTTAGGGCAATCCGGAATATGCGAAGAGACGGCACATATCGTAGGAATGTACTGGTAATCGGTGCAGGTGAGGCTGGTAATCAGCTGATTAAAGAGATTAACAATAGCCGTTATGTAAAGAAAAAAGTTGTCGGTGTAATTGATGATGATAAGACGAAGATTGGTAATTATATCCATGGAGCAAAGGTGATCGGTGACAGAAGCTGCATCCGGGATAAGGTGTTGGAACTGCATGTGCATGAGATCATTATAGCGATGCCATCAGCCTCCCCGAAACAGATGAAGGGGATTCTTGATATTTGTAAAGAGACCGGCTGCGAATTAAAACGTCTGCCTGGAATCTATCAGCTTGTCAATGGTGAAGTTGGTATCAGCAAATTAAAAGATGTTGATGTAAATGATCTGCTTGGAAGAGAACCGGTCATGGTGAATCTTGAGTCTATCATGGGTTATGTGTCCGGGAAAGTTATCATGGTAACCGGTGGGGGTGGTTCTATCGGAAGTGAGTTGTGCAGACAGATCGCGGGACACAAACCAAAGCAGCTGATTATTTTAGATATTTATGAGAATACCACATATGATATACAGAATGAATTAAAGGTAAAATTCCCGGATCTTGATCTGGTTGTGCTGATCGGTTCTGTGCGGAATACCAATCGAATGAACTGGATTTTTGAGACCTATCATCCGGAGATCATTTACCATGCGGCAGCTCATAAACATGTACCGTTGATGGAGGAGAGTCCGAATGAAGCAATCAAGAACAATGTCCTTGGCACATGGAAAATCGTGCAGGCTGCAGACCGTTATCATGTAAAACGGTTTGTGATGATCTCTACCGATAAGGCGGTCAATCCGACCAATATCATGGGCGCAAGTAAAAGAATCTGTGAAATGATCATTCAGACTTACAATAAGCGCTCTGAGACGGAATATGTGGCAGTGCGTTTTGGAAATGTACTTGGCAGTAACGGAAGCGTGATCCCTTTATTTAAAAAACAGATCGAACGTGGAGGCCCGGTGACTGTCACAGATCCGAATATCGTGCGCTATTTTATGACAATACCAGAGGCTGTATCCTTAGTATTACAGGCGGGAGCCTATGCAAAAGGCGGAGAGATTTTTGTTCTGGATATGGGAGAACCGGTCAAAATCCTTGATCTAGCCAAAAACCTGATTCTGTTATCCGGTCATAAACCGGATGAAGATATCCAGATCGTGTTTACCGGACTACGTCCTGGGGAAAAATTATACGAAGAGATGCTGATGGATGAAGAAGGACTGCAGGATACCGAGAATAACCTGATCCACATCGGAAAACCAATCGAACTGGATGAAGGAAAGTTTTTAGAGCAGTTAGAAGAATTAAAAGAGTATGTAGTGACAGAGCCATCTGATATTCGTGAGTGGGTGAAAAAAATTGTGCCGACGTATCAGCCGAAGGAGGAGTAGAAAGGGGAAAGTATGAGACTGGAAATTCAGCATTTTTCCAAAATTAAACAGGCATCTATCAAACTTGACGGAATTACTGTGATTGCCGGTGAAAATAATACGGGAAAGAGTACGGTAGGAAAGATTTTGTCATGTATGTTTAATTCCATGTATAAAGTGGATGAAAAAGCTTCACAGAAGAAGAAAGAACAGATAGAGTCACTGCTCCGTTATAACTGGCAGAATAGCTGGTATCATAATTTGAAAAATGATGATCAGAGAGTAACTGTGAATGTACCTTCCCGAACCAGCAGAAAAAGATATGCAAATGCAGCAGAATTGATTATGGCAGCAGATGAGGAGAGAAAAATAGAAATTATTTCTGAATTATATGATAATCTCAGAAATGTGATTGATGATGAAAGCAGAGATGCATTGTGCCATGAAGTTTTAGAGAAAGTAAATAGTATATTAAATTTAAAAAATGAGGCTGTGGAGCAGACCTTGATAGCAGACACTTTTGGCAGATATTTTTATGGTCAGATGAATGATCTGTATGAGCCAGAAAGCGAGGCGAAAGCAATATTGCTTATTCAAGGGAAAAAAATACAGGTTGGGATAAAACAGAATAGTGAATATATGATAGAAAGAGAAATATCTGTCATGCATGAAGCAATCTCAATTGATTCGCCGGCAATTATGGATTATATGAATTCGTGGGAGTACAGTGATGGGCTGAGTGAACAGGATTTGCACTTGCTTCAGAAATTAAGTGCGAATATACCGGACAATGCGATTGGAAAACTGATGGCAGAAGAAAAAATCAGTGATATACTGAAAATGTTATCTGAGGTAACGATCGGAAAAGTAATAAAAAATGAGGATGGGGATTTTTTTCTGGCAGATGAAGAAATGCATTATTTTGAAATTGGAAATTTATCCATGGGAATCAAGGCATTTACAATTATTCGCACTTTGTTAGAAAAAGGCGAAATCCATGAGAAAGATGTGATGGTGCTAGATGAGCCGGAAATACACCTACATCCGGAATGGCAGCTTATATATGCAGAATTGATCGTATTACTGGAAAAATATCTTCATCTTACGATACTAATCACTACACACAGTCCTTATTTTCTAGAGGCGATTGAAACATATACGAAAAAACATAATGTGGATCATATTACGAATTATTACCTTGCACAGGCAGATGGAAAAGAAACGGTTATGAAAGATGTTACAGAAAATCTGCAGTCTGTGTATCAGTTGTTAGCAAAACCGTTTGAAAAATTAGAAAGTATTCAGATGTCTAAATAGCAGAAAGCAGGCAAGAATTTGATTTTGAAGAAATGGGGATATAATGACAAAAGAGGCAATAGAAAAACTTCCGGAAGTTATGCAGTCGATGACTGCAACATTAAAACACTGTTCTAAGGACGATGCAAGTTTTGATTATATGACGGAAAGCAGATTACTTGCTGTCAATTTTGATCGTTTTTCAAAGTATTATTGCCAAGTGGTTAAAATAGCACAACAACCGAAAACCAATGATGCATTGTATTGTACAGAAGATGGAAAGTGGTATTTTGTGGAGTTTAAAAATGGCAGCATAAAAAAGGATGAAATTTACCGGAAAATATATGACAGTCTTATTATGCTGATAGAAGCAGGAATGATCCCTGATTATCAATTTTCCAGAGAAAATATAAGCTATATTCTTGATGAAACCAATACATATACCAAAGAGCAATTTGAACAATTGTTTGTAAAAAAGTTTGAAAAATTAGAAGGGACAGACAGAAAATGACAGGATACCGTTATATAAAACGAATCATAGATATCTTACTCAGCGGGCTTGCGATTATTATATTGTCCCCGCTGCTTTTGATCTTATGCATTGCGATCAAATTAGATTCACCGGGACCAATCTTCTTTACACAAAAGAGAGTCGGCATCCACAAGACATATTTCCAGATTTATAAATTCCGGACCATGCGCACCGATACACCGAAAGATATGCCGACACATATGCTGGCAAATCCGGAACAGTACATTACAAAAACCGGCAGATTTCTTCGTAAGACCAGCCTCGATGAGCTGCCACAGATCTTTAATATTTTTAAGGGGGATATGAGTATCGTAGGTCCCCGCCCGGCACTCTGGAATCAGGATGACCTTGTCGCAGAGCGTGACAAATACGGTGCAAATGATGTGACACCGGGTCTGACCGGTTGGGCGCAGATCAACGGACGTGACGAACTTGAAATTCCGGTCAAGGCAAAATTAGATGGCGAGTATGTGAAAAAATATGGGTTTACAATGGATGTACGGTGTTTCTTTGGTACATTCTTAAGCGTTTTGAGACAGGATGGAGTGGTTGAAGGTGGAACAGGGAGCATGAAGGGGAAATGAAAAAGGTATTGATTTTAGGTGCCAACAGCTATATTGGCAACTCATTTCAAAAATATATTGGAGAAAATTATAATGACCAGTATGAGGTTCATAAAGTCAGTCTGCGTGGTGAGGCGTGGAAAGAGGATGACTGGTCGGAGTATGAAAGTGTGATCAATGTTACTGCAAAAGTACATATTACAAATGAACGATTTACGGAAGCAGAAATCAAAGAATATAATGATATTAATTGTACTCTGGCATGTGAAGCGGCTGTAAAAGCAATAAATGAAGGTGTTGGACAGTATATATTCCTAAGCACTATGAGTATTTACGGAATAGGTGACTCTAAGAAGCCGGTTGTTGTTGATGAGAGTACAAAACCGAATCCGCAAAATCCTTATGGAAAAAGTAAGTGGAAAGCAGAAGTTGGATTAAATAAAATATTTCAAAACAATGGAAATAAACAAAAAACAAAACTGGTGATCATACGACCACCTATGGTATACGGTGAGGGCTGCAAAGGGAATTTTCAGACATTGGTTAAATTGGCAAAAATATGTCCGGTTTTTCCTGATTATCCGAATGGAAGAAGCATGTTATTTGTGGATAATCTGAGTGAATTTATGGCTCAGGTAATAAAAAATCAGATGGAAGGTGTTTTTTTTCCTCAGGATCGAAAATATGTCAATACAGCAGATATGGTGGCAGCAATAGCAAGTGCTAATGGGAAAAAAATAAGAAAATGTAAAATATTTAATCCGTTTGTGGATATTGGAAAATATGCGCCTGGAAAAGTTGGGCGAATGGTGCGGAAAGCATTTGGAACATTAGTTTATGACAGTGAAATAAGTAAAAATGATATATTTGACTATCAAAAATATGGTATGGAAGATGGTATTCGGCCAGAACATAAAAAACGCGTATTAATGTTGGCACATGTATCTTCGATGATAGACTTGTTTAACATGCGAAATATTGAAATGCTTCAGAAAATGGGGTATGAAGTACATGTTGCAGCTAATTTTAAAGTCGGAAATGTCAGTTCCGCACAGCGTATCGAGGAATTTAAAAAGGAACTTGAACAAAAAAATATAAAATGGTTTCAGATTGATTTTGAGAGAAATGTATTTCATTTTGGCAAAAATGCTAAAGCGTATCAACAGTTAAAGACACTTTTGTCAGAAAAAAAATATCAATTTATACATTGCCATAGTCCTATAGGTGGTGTGTTAGGACGGTTAGCTGCACATAAATACCATATACCGGTAATTTATACAGCACATGGATTTCATTTTTTTCAGGGAGCACCAAAGAAAAACTGGCTGCTGTTTTATCCAGTAGAATGGTTGCTTAGTTTCTGGACAGATACACTTGTGACAATCAATAGAGAGGATTATGATAGAGCAAAGAAGCATATGCATGCTAAAAGAATTCTTTATGTGCCAGGAGTTGGGGTTAATCTTGGGGATGCAAAGAATAATATAGAGTATTCCGGCGAGGAAAAAAGAATAAAAAAACGAAAAGAACTTGGCATACCAGAAGATGCTTTCCTGATAGCACAGGTGGCGGAGTTAACTGCAAGAAAGAATCAGAGAACAGTGATTACGGCAGTGGAAAAATTAAATGAGCCTAACATCTACTATGTGATGTGTGGAATTGGAGAAAAAAAAGAAGAGCTGGAAGAACAGGTGAGAAAGGGAGGAATGGAGTCCCGGATTCTTTTTTTGGGATTTCGAACAGATATAGATGATATTTTAGATTGTGCCGATTGCTTTGTTTTGTCTTCTTATCAAGAGGGACTGTCTGTGGCATTGATGGAAGCAATGACAGAGGGACTTCCTGTTGTTTGTGGAAAAATCAGAGGCAATGTTGACCTGGTCGAAAATGGTGTTGGAGGCTATCTGGTAGCACCGGGAGAAGAAAGTGAGTACAGAAAAGCGTTTACAAAATTATATGAGATGAAACAAAAAGAACCACATAGATTTGAAAATATGGGACAGGCGAATCAGTGTAAAATGAAAGAGTTTAGCAAGGAAAATGTGGATAAGATTATGTGGGAGATATATAAGAATATTGGAAAATAGGTAATACTATTGCAATGTATATTGTTATAAAGTTTGTTTTGAGATGATGCATGGAAATGTGATATCGGAAATACAGTTGGAAGTATTGTAAAGTAATATGTTGGAAGGAATGAGAATGGTGCCTGATATATCTGTATTAATGGGAATATATAATGAAAAGAAAAAAGAACAGGTAGAGATGGCAATTTCATCTATCTTAAATCAATCGTACAGTAACTTTGAATTTATTATCTGCGATGATGGTTCGTCAGAAGAATTCTTCTTGTGGCTGCAGGAGTACTGTAAGACAGACGAACGGATTCATCTCCTTCGAAATGAAAAAAATGAAGGGTTGTCAAAGGCATTGAACAGGTGCCTGAAATATGCAAAGGGAGAATATATTGCACGAATGGATGCGGATGATATCTCGTTGCCGGAGCGTTTTGAAAAACAAGTTATGTTTTTAAAAACACATCCGGAATACGCATTTACAGGAAGCGCAGTCAGCCTGATTGATGAGGGGGGGATTTGGGGAGAACGTAAGCCATCAGAAAGACCACAGAAAACAGATTTTTTGTGGACATCCCCATTTATACATCCGTCGATTATGATGAAAACAAGTGTCCTGCAGAATATGAATGGATATACGACAGCGGATTATGCAGAAAGAACAGAAGATTACGATTTGTTTATGCGTTTATATGCAGCAGGAGAAAAAGGGTACAATTTACAGGAAAAATTATTTTTGTACCGCGAAGACAGAAATGCATTTGCGAAAAGAAAATATCGTTATAGAATAAATGAAGCCAAAGTACGTTATATTGGATTTGGACAACTCGGAATACGAAAAGGAAGTATGAAATATATAATAAAGCCACTGGTGGTAGGAGTGTTACCTGGATTTGTGCTGCAGAAGCTGCATAAGAGACAATTTGGAGAAAAAGAGGGATGATAGGAATTGTAATTTTAAATTACCGGAATTGGCAAGATACGTTGCGATGTATACAAAGCATTGCAGATAATCCACCTCAGGAGAAATATCAAATTATTTTGGTGGATAATGCATCTCCAAATGCTCCGGAATTTGATTTGCGGGATATCATAGAAAAATATGATATTGTATACATACAAAATGAAAAAAATAAGGGATATAATGCAGGAAATAATGTAGGAATAGCCAGAGCTCTGGAATTGGGATGTGATGCAATTTTAATCAGTAATAATGATGTGTGTTTTTCAGAAGATTGTATTCAGAAATTATGGGAATATGCTAAAACACATCCGAATGTTGGAATTGTTGGTCCAAAGATTCTGGACAAAAATGGAAGAATCCAGAAGAGTAATTTATGCAGACGGACAGGAATGAAAGAAAAATATCTGGTAAGAACCCGACTGAACGCCATCTTTCGCAAGGAGCATGCTACTTATTTTGGATTAGATCGTGACTACAATACAACATTTGAGGTATATGCTGTGCTAGGCTGCTGTTTTTTGATGACGAGAGAATGTGCACAGGCAGTAACGCCTTTAGATGAGCATCCGTTTTTGTATGAAGAAGAACTGATACTTGGAATTCAGATGGAACAGGCTGGATATCGTACGGTATATCATCCGGATGCAGTGATAGAGCATTTGCATGGCGCAAGTACAAAGCATGTAAAGGCTTTTGCGTTTGCACATAACGTGAAAAGTGAGATATATTACTGCAGAGAATACTTAAAGGCCTCGGACGCTGCAATATATCCTCTATACTGGTATAGAGTATGCCTATACCTGATTCGCTGTTTAAAGTACAGAGATTTCAGAAAAAACTGGAAATGGTTTCGGGAGATGACACGAGAAGAATTGGAAGATGCTTGAAATTAATAGTGTTGACGTCTATACTTTAAAAAGATATAATAAACTCGAGTTAAAATGGAGAAAAAGATGAATAGAGTTTTAGTATCAATTATTATTCGCACTTGCCAGAGACCATACATTTTAAAAAGAGCGTTGGAAAGTATTGTGATACAGTCATATCCTGAAATACAAGTTGTTATTGTTGAAGATGGCAATAATGAGTCAGAAAAATTTATAAAAGAAAATTTTTCAATGCTTAATATATGTTATGTTGCCACTGGAAAGAAAGTGGGAAGAGCAAAAGCTGGAAATATAGGGCTGGAATTATCAGAAGGTGTTTTCTTGAATTTCCTTGATGATGATGACATGTTGTTTGAAAATCATGTACAGACCTTGGTTGAAACATTAAAAAAAGTAAAAAATCGTGCGGCATATAGTATAGCTGAGGAACGTAGGCTAAAAATATCTAATACGACACCTAATGATTATAAAATTAAAGGAAAAAGTATTCGATTTAAGCAGCCGTACAATCGAATGCTTTTATATACATTTAATTATATTCCAATTCAGTCTATTATGTTTCATCGGAGCTTATATGAACAACTAGGTGGATTTGATGAACACTTAGATGCCTTGGAAGACTGGGATTTATGGGTAAGATATTCGACAAAAACCGACTTTTGTTTTGTAGAAAAAACAACATCATGCTATCATGTTCCTTATGAAAAGAAATTAAAAAAAAGACGTGCTGAGAATTTGAGTGAATATAGAGATGCAATTTATGAAAATTTTTCTAATTATGAAATCAGCTTGAATATAAGAGATATTAATAAAGAAATGACATATGTAATTAGAGAATATAAAAATAATGGAATTATTCGATATATACGAATGTTTTTTAGAGCACTTTTCTTTGGTGAAAGATAAGGTGAACGGGAGGAAAAATGATTAAAATATTAATTAAAGATAGAAAACTTATATGGGAATTGGCGAAAAACGATTGTAAAGCCAGATTTTCATCGTCAATATTGGGAGTTGTATGGACAATACTTCAACCACTTATAAATATGCTTGTTATATGGTTGGTGTTTCAGGTTGGATTTAAATCATCTAATCTGAGTGGTGATATTCCTTTTATTATTTGGTATATGCCGGCATTTCTTATATGGAATTATTTTCAGGAAGCAACAAGTCAGGCAACAAATAGTCTGCTAGAGTACAGCTACCTGGTAAAAAAGGTAAATTTTGATGTAGAAGTTATACCGCCCATTAAGGTGGTTTCTAATGCACTAATTCACTTTTTCTTTATTTTCTTTATTATATTTGTGAATTTGTGTTATGGAAAGATGCCTACAATATATTATTTGCAAGTAATATATTATTTATTCTGCACGGCGGTATTTTCTCTGGCAATTGGATGGCTTTGTTCTGCAATTGCACCATTCGCAGCAGATATTTCTAATATTATTTCTATTATTATCCAGTTGGGATTCTGGATTACACCTATATTTTGGGATCCATCGGCATTGACAGATACAGCTGCTTTTTTTATGAAGATGAATCCTATGTATTATATTTGCATGGGATATAGGGACTGTTTTGTATATGATGTCCCTTTTTATGAACATCCTGTATTGATGACATATTTCTGGATAGTAACTATTGTGATTTGGTTGATCGGAACTAGATTATATAAAAAAGCAAAAGCTCATTTTGATGATGTGCTGTAAAAGTAAATTGGAGAAAAGATGGATAGTAATTTATCAATAGAAGTTAAAAATTTGGTTAAAGTATATAACTTATATAACAACTCATCGGACAGATTAAAAGAGATTCTTAGTATTAGTGGAAAAAAATATCATGGTGAATATTATGCTTTGAATGGTATTGATTTTTCAGTAAAAAAAGGAGAAACTTTTGGAATAATTGGTACAAATGGTGCAGGAAAATCTACTTTGTTAAAAATGATTACAGGCGTAGCGACACCCACGAGTGGTTCGGTAGAAGTAAATGGAAAGATTTCTGCGTTGTTGGAATTAGGAGCTGGGTTTAATAAAAATTATACAGGAATTGAAAATATCTATTTAAATGGAACAATGATGGGATACTCTAGGGAGGAAATGAAGCAGAGAGTAGAATCAATTGTAGAGTTTGCAGATATTGGAGATTTTATTTATCAGCCGGTAAAAACTTACTCAAGTGGAATGTTTGCACGTTTGGCTTTTGCGGTAGCAATTAATATTGAACCTGAAATTTTAATTGTGGATGAAGCTTTATCGGTTGGTGATGTATTCTTTCAGAATAAATGTTATAAAAAATTTGAAGAATTAAGAGAAAAGAATATTACGGTAATATTTGTATCACATGATATTGGGACAGTAAAACAGTTATGCTCACGTGTTTTATGGATAGAACATGGCGAGCAGCAAATGTTAGGGGATAGTGTTGAGGTTTGTAATGAATATTCAAATAGTATTTTGAAAAAGCGGGGAGTAGAATACGAAAAAAATGGTGCCGTACAAAATAAAAAAACAACTTTGATATCTAAAAAATTGAAATTAGAGGAATTCCCTGCGATAACATATACAAATGAAAGTATTTTAAACGAAGAAGTAAAGATTATTTCTAGTTTTATATCAGATCATAATGGAAAAAGAGTTTCTTCGTGCTTGGCAGGGGAACGTTATACATTATCCATAGTATTCTCATCTAAGCGAGATATTTCACAGTGTATAGCAGGATTTGTAATAGAAACCGTAAAGGGTCTTTGGGTGATAAACTGTAATAGTTTAACATCTGGATTGGAAGAGACATTTTCTATAGTACATGATTCTATAAATAAAATAGATTTTGAATTTGTAATGCCTAAATTGATGAATGGTGATTATGTAATAGGAGTTGCCATTTCAGAAGGCAGTATAATGGATTTTAGTGTTCTAACCTGGTTATATAATGTATTATATTTACAAATTACAAACGTTGGAAATAATGACGGAATTTTAAAACTTGATACGGAAGTGAAAATTTATAGTAAAGGAATGGAAAATGAGTAAATATGATTTTGGATATGAACTAGAACAAGGCAGTACTAATAAATGGGCATTTGAGATGGTTGAAAAAAAATGTTGTAGGGTATTGGAATTGGGCCCTGCAATCGGTAATTTGACGTTTCATCTGACAAATGAAAAAATGTGTCAGGTAGATATTGTAGAGATTAACGAAGAGGACGGAAAAAGAACTGCAGAATTTGCAAAAAATGCCCAGATTGGACCAATAAATGGTAATTTAAATTCTGATGTATGGTATGACAATCTACAGAATGAAAAATATGATTATATAATTGCATTAGATGTTTTAGAACATTTAGAAAATCCAGAGCATGTTTTGATACTTTTAAAAAAGCTGTTACAAAAAGATGGAAAAATATTGCTTTCAATTCCAAATTTAGCCCATAATGCAGTGATTTTGGAGTTATTAAACAATGATTTCCGCTATCATGATTTGGGATTACTGGATCAGACACATGTTCATTTTTTTGCATATAAGTCAATAATTAAAATGATTAAAAATGCGGAATTATATATTAGCTATATAAATGCTATAAAAAAAGGTGTAACGGATACTGAAATACAAGTTGATTTTGAAAATGTGCCACCTGAAGTTGAACAGTATTTAAAAATGAGAAAGTATGCAGATGCATATCAGTATTTATTTATATTAGGAAAAGAGCAGTCTGAAATAATGGATTATTTGAACGATGGAATAATCCAAGAAGATATGTGTGAAACCAAAATATTAGTGGATGGCATGATAAAAAATGAATTAGTGTTCAGAAATCATTATGAAAATGTTTCTATAGAGATAGATATGGCTGCATACAAGAATGCCAATAGCATAAGATTGGTACCAATAGAAAAAAAAGCGCTGATATACGATTTGCAGGTGTATGAAATAGATGAAAATGAAAAAGAAATAGAATTAAACTATAATTGGACAACTGGGATTCAAATTGACAACTCTTGTGTGATCTTAACGGATGAAGGTAGGGAAATCAATTATCTTATCAGTACAAGCACGAAAAAAATTAAAGTTTTGTTTAAATGTATGCTGCAATCAGAGCTTTTAGTTCAAAAAGCATTAAAGTTAAATAAAATAAAAAACGAATTATTGGATATTATTAATGAGAAAAATTTAGAAAAAACAAGGTTGGAGGAAGAAATACAGAATAAAAAGGAAAATGAAGAAAGAATCTGCATAAAGGTTAATGAATTGCAATATGAAAATCATCAATTACAGATGGAAAAAGGCAGAATGGCAGATGAAATACAAGACATTAATCAACAATTGCAAGATAAACTGGAGGAGTTATTTGATAAAGAACAAAAAAACAATGAATTAGAAAAAGAACTGACGACTATTAAGTCTAATATACTATATCGAATTTATATGAAAATATATAAAGGATTACATAGGAAGGGGATTTAGTTGTGAATAAGGTGAGCGTGATTATGCCTTGCTATAATGATGGACAATACATTATGGAGGCAATTGATTCGGTAAGACAACAGACGTATAAGGACTGGGAACTTATTATTGTTGATGATGGATCGGATGATGAAGAGACAATTAGAATTATAGATTCAATACAGGATGAAAATATAAAAATATATCATACAAATCATTTGCACCCGGCAGGAGCCAGAAACTATGGGATAGAACGAGCAAATGGAATATATATTTTACCTGTAGATTCGGATGATAAAATTGAAAAAACATATATGGAAAAGGCTGTAAAAAAAATAGAATCCAATGACAAAATAGGAGTTGTGTATTGCGAGGCAGATTTGTTTGGAGAAAAAACAGGAAAATGGCAACTTCCGCAATACTCCTTTGATAAAATGTTATTAGATAATATTGTATTCGTAACAGCTTTGTTTTATAAGAAAGACTGGGAATCTGTCGGTGGTTTTAACACCAATATGGAAGCAGGAATGGAAGACTATGATTTCTGGCTTGGTATATTAGAACTGGGAAAGGAAATTTATCAGATTCCGGAAATACTGTTTCATTATCGAATAAAGCCTGTATCTAGAACAACAGGATTTCAGTCAGATTATATTCAAATCCAAAAAGTATATCGTCAGATTTATGATAATCACAAACACTTTTATAAAATACATCAGGAAGATTATGACAAAATTTTAAGGGATGCTTTAATAGAACAGATAGCGATTCGTTCTAAGTATGAGAAACAATTTGAAAAAATTGAAAGATATTATAGAATACCGATTGTTAGAAAAGTATTAAAAAAATTAATTTAGAATTTTATGGAGGAAATTTAATGGTTGTTTTTACATCAATATGTACTAATTATGCACATAAAGCCAGAACACTTGCGGAATCTGTGAAGAAGAATATTCCAGATGCGAAATTTTTGGTATGCCTGACCGAAAGAGAAGTTCCAAAGTCAATGGATTGCAGCTATTTTGATGATGTTATTTTGTCAAAAGATATGTGGGAGGGCAATTTTAACAGATACATTTTTAAGCATGCCATTGTAGAGGCATCTACTTCTGTTAAAGGACACTTTTTTAAATATATTATTGAAAAATACGCAGATGAAGATAAATTTGTCTATCTTGATCCTGATTGTTATGTATATTCTGATTTTGTGGAATTACGGGATCTGTTAGATAAACGTCCTATCGTTGTGTGTCCGCATTTGTTACAGCCTGGAAATATTGATATGGAGCTTTCGTCAACAGCACATGGTGTATATAATTTAGGATTTTTGGCTGTAAATCGTAGTGAAGAGGCCAAGAAATTTATTAATTGGTGGGCAGATCGTTTATATCTGTTTTGTTATGATGATATTGAGAGAGGCATATTTACAGATCAAAAATGGATAGATTTAGCACCTTGTTTTTTTGATGTAGAAATTTTAAAACATAGAGGATATGATTTTGCAACTTGGTCATTGTTAGATTGTGGGATGACAGAGGAGAATGGAAGGTTCTTTGTAAAAGGCGATCCGTTGCGGTTTATTCATTTTTCTGGATATGGAGCAACAATTGAAAAATGTATGAATGATTGGTTACCAGAAGGTGATCATCCTTTCCGAAAGTTATATCGTGAATATTCAAAATTACATGAAAAAAATAATGAAGATGGAGTTTCTAAAACACCATGGAGCTATAGCCAATATTATTCTGGAGAAAAAATTGATGACAATCTGCGAGTGGAATATAGAAAGAATAATGATGTCATGTTTTCAATTGACGATCCATTTGCGTTAAGTAATAAGAAAATGAAAAAGATGTTGAATCCATCTAAAGCTAATTTATTTGAAAAAGGAATAAAATATTTTAGGGATAATGGGTTGAAAAATACTATAAAAAGATGTTTGAATTATAAAATACAATAATTGATTTGTATATATGCTACAAGTTTTTATTAAAATGGAAATAGCAGTAGTGTTTGATGATATTAAAGAAAATTCATGATGTCCATTTTTATGAATTCTAAGGTGCAGTTTGCATTGTATGTTTATTTGATAAACAATTGAAGAGATAGTTTTAAAAGAAAGTATTAAGTACAAATTTTGTGAACAAAAACGTAGGAAGGTTGAGTAAGTGAAGGATAAAATAAAAAAGAAAATATTAATTGCATCTTTGGGAATTTTTATTTTTTTAATATGGGGACAACGTGAAATCTTTATTGTTAATAAAGGCTTTGGGTATAAATTCCTTGAATTAACATTTACAGTATTTTCATTTATAACATTAAGTTTGATAAGTTATTATTTATTGATTAAAGAAAGCAAAATCAGTTCACACAAAACACTTCAAACAGGATATTTAGGTTTACTGGTAGTACAGACAGTTGCTTTCCTGCCATTGTATACACAAACATTTATGTATGGTGATGATTTATGGGGATATAGTAGGGATTTTGATGGATCATTAAGTGGTGGTATTTATTATAGCAGACCTTTTGTTAGTTTCTTAAATGGATTTTTGGTTGATACATCGTTTAAATCTATAAATAATGTTAGAATTTTTTGTGGACTTACGTTATTTTTATTTGGCTGCGTTATGTTTCGTTTTATGGTAGATGAAACAAAAAATGTGAAAAGAGCCTGGTTTTTTGCAGTGTTGTCAGTTGCTGGTTGTGCGGCAGTTGATTGCATTGCATATGCAAGTGTTTATCCTATAAATGCTTCTTTATTAATCTCTGCAATCTCTTTTATTACATATTTAAAAGCAATGGAATCAGAAAATCAAAAAAGAATTTTCTATTTATGTATTTCGATCATCACTCTTGTGAGTGCCTTTTGTATGTATCAGGTTGGTACACCGATAGTGTTTTTGATGTATATAATTCATGAAAAGTATAATGGAGAGATTTCTGAAAAAAAAAGATGCTGGAATGCATTTAAATATTTAATTTTTTATGGAATAACAGCAATTTTATATTTACTATTAACAAAGATAATACAAATATTAACAGACGTTGAGGCAGGTCAGAGTGCTAGGTCAACAATCGTATTTTCAATTGATGATTTAGTACATAAGGGATTTTGGTTTATTACAGATGTGTGTCCGCAATCTTTAAGAAGAATTATTGCATTTATATGTGGAAATAAGTTATTTGAACAAAATAATATGTTTTATCAATGTACGTTTTCACAAAAGGTAATTGGGATTTTTTTGACAGTTATTTTATTTGCTTTAATAGTAACATCAATTGTAGTAAATTCTTGTAGAAAAAAAAGTATTGCTTTTTTTGCTTTATCCATTGTATGTATTCCATTGTCGTTTTGGCCTTTTTTAATTTTACCAGAGAGTACGTATCTTACATATTATGCTATGGCAATTATATTATTATTTACATGGTATATTTGGGATGCAGTTTGTATATTGGTGGATTTTATAAAAGAAAGAAAGTTATTTCAATCATGGAAATTGTCAATTAGTGAGAACGGATTGTTAGCTATTTTAATTGTTATTATTGCTTTACAAAGTAATAATTATGCAGAAAATTCATGGGTCAATTATAACCGAGATTCGTATGAGTATTTAGCAAATACAATAGCTGCAAAAATTGATTCAGGTGAAAATATAGATACAATTACAGTTCAGGGAAGTATCAGTCCCTATGTTGGTGGGCGAGAATATGTTATTTTTGCAGTAAAAGATATTTTGATTGAATTAGAGCGTAATCCAGATGACTATAATATAATACAAAGTGATAACAGCTATTATATTTCTATTTTTAATGATAATGAATTAGATAATATGACAAAAATATTAGGAAAAGAAAAAATAAATAAATTATTAAACTATTATATGCATGATGATATGTATAGTAGATGGTATTATGTTGGAAATGTAGATGATAGAGAGGCATTAGACTTTCTACAGAGTTGCTTTATTGCTACTGGACAGCTTGTTTTAGACAAGGATAATACTATTTCCATTAATATGGAAGGATTTAATAAACGAAATAAGTTTTAATTATTATAATCATTTTGCAAGTGAAAAATGCAGGCAAAGGAAGCGAGTGAGAAAAATGAAAGTTGTAATTTTAGCGGGAGGATTCGGTACACGAATCAGCGAGGAAAGTTATTTAAAACCAAAGCCAATGCTTGAAATTGGTGGAAAACCAATTCTTTGGCACATAATGAAAGAATATTCACATTATGGATTTAATGAGTTTATTATATGTTGTGGGTATAAACAGCATGTAATTAAAGAGTGGTTTGCGGATTACTATTTGTACAATAGTGATGTCACTTTTGATTTTAGTGACAATAATAAAATGACTGTACATAATAATGTGGCGGAACCATGGAAAGTAACTTTGGTAGATACAGGATTAAATACTATGACAGGTGGACGTGTAAAGAGAATTCAAAAATATGTCGGAGATGAACCGTTCATGCTGACATATGGAGATGGTGTGTGCGATATCAATATCAAGGATTTGGTAGCTTTTCATGAAAAGCATGGCAAAATAGCAACATTGACGGCTGCAGCAATGGGACAGAGATTTGGAGTTTTAGATATTACAGGAGATGAAACAATTACTTCGTTCCGGGAAAAAAGCATGGATGATGGAGCGCGGATCAATGCAGGTTATATGGTATTGGAACCAAAGATTTTTGATTTTATAGAAGGTGATACGACGGTATTTGAAAAAGAACCATTGGAAACAGTTGCCAAAATGGGTGAGTTAAAAGCATATATGTTTGATGGTTATTGGCAGTGTATGGATACAAAGCGTGAGATGGATAAGCTGAATGAACTTTGGGACAATGGAAAAGCACCTTGGAAATCATGGGAATAAATAGATTGGAGATTGGAAAAAGATGTTTGAAAATAAAACAGAAGAGCAGGCAAAAAAAGAGATACTGGATATGGTAGCAGAGTATTGCGATACATTTCACAATAAGAAGAAAGAGTTTGAGCCGGGAGATCGTATTACATACGCATCGCGTGTTTATGATCATGAAGAGATGTGCAATCTTGTAGATTCTGCATTGGAATTCTGGCTTACATCAGGAAGATATACCGATGAATTTGAAAAAGCATTTGCAAAGTATCTTGGCGTGAAATATTGTTCCCTTGTGAATTCCGGATCATCTGCAAATTTAAATGCATTTATGGCATTGACATCTCCTTTACTTGGAGAACGTCAGGTAAAACCGGGAGATGAAATGATTACAGTTGCGGCTGGATTCCCAACAACGGTGACTCCGGCGATCCAGTACGGTGTGGTTCCTGTTTTTATTGATATTACAATTCCACAGTATAATATGGATGTGACACAGTTAGAGGCGGCTTTGTCTGACAAGACAAAAGTTGTAATGGCAGCACATACATTGGGGAATCCATTTGATTTAAAGGCTGTGAGAGAGTTTTGTGATAAACATAATTTATGGTTGATTGAAGATAACTGTGATGCTCTTGGGTCAAAATATACAATTGATGGAGAAGAGAAATTTACAGGTACAGTTGGTGATATTGGAACATCATCATTTTATCCACCACATCATATGACAATGGGAGAAGGGGGAGCTGTTTATACTAATAATGCATTATTAAATAAATGTATCCGTTCTTTCCGCGACTGGGGACGTGACTGTGTATGCCCGTCAGGAAAAGATAATTTATGTGGACACAGATTTGATAAGCAGTATGGAGAACTTCCATTAGGCTATGATCATAAATATGTGTATTCTCATTTTGGATATAATCTGAAAGCAACCGATATGCAGGCTGCAATTGGATGTGCACAGATTAAAAAGTTTCCAACATTTGTAGAGAAGAGAATTCATAATTTTGATCGTCTGAAAGCAGCACTTGCAGGATGCGAGGATAAACTGATTCTTCCAGAGGCTTGCGATAATGCAAGACCGAGCTGGTTTGGATTTTTAATTACCTGCAAAGAGGGTGTGGATCGTAATAAAGTGGTTCCGTATATCGAGGCACATGGAGTTCAGACACGTATGTTATTTGCCGGTAATCTGATTAAACATCCGTGCTTTGATCAGATGCGTGCGTCAGGAAAGGGATATCGTGTGATTGGAGATCTCAGTGTCACAGATCGTGTAATGAATAATACGTTCTGGGTTGGTGTATATCCGGGAATGACAGATGAAATGATTGACTATATGGCAAAAACAATTAAGGAAGCAGTAAACCAGTAAGTTAGAGTACGAGGAGAAAAGATATGAAACAGAGACTGGCGGATTATGTGGCAGATTTTCTGGTAAATCACGGAATAAAAGATTGCTTTATGGTAGTTGGTGGTGGGGCCATGCATTTGAATGATGCATTAGGGCATAAAGAGGGATTGCACTGCACTTACAATCATCATGAACAGGCATGTGCAATTGCAGCGGAAGCATATGCAAGAGTCGATAATAAGATAGCGGCTTTATGTGTGACCACCGGACCAGGTGGAACGAATGCGATTACGGGTGTTTTAGGTGGCTGGCTGGATTCTATACCGATGTTGGTGATTTCTGGTCAGGTGCGTTATGATACGACTGCAAGATACATGAGTCAGTATACGGATGGGTTGCCATTGCGTGCAGTTGGCGATCAGGAATACGATATTACAAAATCGGTTTCTAGTATGTGCAAATATGCTGTGATGATTGAAGATCCCAAGGATATCCGATATGCGTTAGAAAAGGCATATCATCTTGCAATGACGGGCAGAAGAGGACCTTCCTGGATTGATATTCCGGTAAATTACCAGGGATGTTATATTGAAACAGACGAGCTGCGTGGGTATGATCCGTCAGAGGATGTAAACGAAAATCCGGCGCCAGTGGAAAAGTCAGTCATAGCAGAAGTCATCGGGAAGATCAAAGATGCGAAGAGACCGGTGTTGTATGCAGGAAATGGAATCCGTTTATCAGAAGGATATGGAGCGTTTAGAAAAGCAGTTGAAAAACTGGGAATACCGGTTGTAACCTGTTGGGATTCTATTGATGCAATTGAGGATGAAAATCCTTTATATGTTGGAAGAGGCGGTATCATGGGAGACCGCCCAGGTAATTTCGCAGTACAGAATGCTGATCTGGTGTTGGCTGTTGGAAACCGTCTGTCTATCCGCCAGGTAGGGTATAGTTGGAAAACCTGGGCAAGAGAAGCATATGTGATTATGGTTGATGTAGATCCGGCAGAATTGAAAAAGACGACATTGCATGTTGAGCTGCCGGTTTGTGCAGATGCAAAAGATTTCTTTGTACAGATGAACGAGCAACTTGCAGATGAGGACGTACCCGTTTTTGCTGGTAAAGAATGGATCCGTAAATGTCAGGAGTGGAAGAAAAACTACCCGGTTACACAGCCAAAACATTGGGAAGAAGATGGAAAGTATGCAAATGTGTATGCGTTTATCAAATATTTAAGTCAGAATCTTCCACAGGGAAATATGACTGTTGTGTCGAACGGAAGTGCCTGTGTTGTGGGAAGCCATAACTATGTGATCCAAAAAGAGGCTCGATTCCTGATTAATAGTGCAGTTGCCAGCATGGGATATGGTCTTCCAGCGGCAATTGGAGCATGTATTGCAACAGGAAGAAAGACGACTATCTGCTTAGAAGGCGATGGAAGTATTATGATGAATCTGCAGGAGTTACAGACGGTTCTGACAAACCAGCTTCCAATTAAGATATTCGTGATTAATAACCAGGGATATCATTCTATTCGTCAGACACAGAATAATCTGTTTAAAGAACATTGTAAAATTGGTATTGGACCGGAGAGTGGAGATTTATCATTCCCTGATTTTTCCAAATTGTCGGAAGCGTTTGGATATACTTATCTGGAGGCTCATTCCAATGCGCAAATGAAGAAAATGGTAGATCAGGCATTGAAAATAGATGGGGCAGTTTTTTGCGAGATATTTGTATCGGCAGAACAGAATTTTGAGCCAAAGAGTGCTACTAAGCGTCTAGAGGATGGAACACTTGTGAGTCCTCCATTGGAAGATCTTGCGCCATTTTTGCCAAGGGAAGAGATCATAAAAAATATGTTTATACCAGTAATTGAAGAATAGATTTTTTTAGCCAAAACATTTTTATGTTTTGGCTAAAGTTGTTAGAAAGAGAGTGTGAAGATGAAAAAATGTTTAGTATGTGGTTCGGAGTTATTGAAAGAGCCATTGTTAGATTTTAATAATATGCCGGAATCTGCTCAGAATATTCCAAATGAAGAGGAAATAAAGCAGGATAAGGGAATTCGCTTGAAGTTATATCAGTGTAAAGGCTGTGGTTTAGTCCAGTTTGATTGTAAGCCAGTGGATTATTATAGGGATGTTATTCGTTCAGGTGGATTTTCTTCCACAATGGTTGAGTTGCGCAAAAGCCAGTATAGACATTTGATAGAATCATATCATTTAGAAAATAAGAAATTTATTGAAGTGGGCTGTGGACAGGGAGAATTTTTGTCAGTTTTGACAGAATTTCCAGTGGATGCATATGGAGTGGAACATAAGCATGATTTGGTTGAGATTGCCAGAAAACGTGGTTTGAATGTTAGTGAGGCATTTGTTGAAAATAAGAATACGGTAATTGAAAATGGACCGTTTGATGTATTTTTATCATTTAATTTCTTGGAACATCAACCGGATCCGAATGGAATGTTACAGGGGATTTATGAGAATTTGAAAGAAGATGGAATGGGTCTTATTACGGTTCCAAGTCTTGAATATATTTTAGAATATAATGGCTATTATGAACTGATCAGGGATCATTTGGTATATTATACATTTGATACACTTCAGTTTGTGTTGGAAAAAAATGGATTTGAAGTGTTAGAGCAGGAAATGGTTAATAGGGATACATTATCCGTGATTGTTCGGAAAAAACAAAAGATTGATGTTAGTAAGATAAAAGAGAGTTATGACGTTGTCTGTAAAGAGATAAATGATTACGTTGATGCATTAAAGAAGCAGGGGAAAAAAGTGGCAATTTGGGGAGCAAGTCATCAGGGATTCACACTTGCTGCAACAGCAAAACTTACAAAAAAAATTGAATATATTATTGATTCAGCACCGTTTAAACAGGGAAAATATGCGCCTGCATCGCATATACCAATTATTTCACCGGCAGATGCGTTACTACATTCTGTAGATGCTATTATTATTATGGCACCTGGATATACGGATGAAATAGCTGCGATCATTAAGAGAGATTTTGGACAGGGTACAGAAATTGCAGTGATGAAAGCAAAAAATTTACAGATGTATGAGGATATTAAACAGTGAAAACAATTGTGATGACCGGTGCAACCAGTTTTCTCGGTAGAAATTTAGTTAAAACTTTTATAAAAAAGGGATATGAAGTTTTTGCATTAGTAAGAAAAAATTCTGCGTCGATTCATTTATTGCCTGAAGAAAATGAAAGATTTCATTTGATGTATGGTTCATTAGAGAATTTGACATGTATTGAGGATTATATAAAAGAAGCAAATTATTTTGTACATTTTGCATGGGATGGATCGGGAAATGCAGGAAGAGCAAATTATGAAATTCAGAGCAAAAATGTCTGGTATTCTATGGAGGCGTTAAAAATTGCAGACAGACTGGGGTGTGAAAGTTTTTGGTTTCCAGGTTCGCAGGCGGAATATGGAGTTAAACATGAGCCAATTAGCGAGGAAATGGAATGTCATCCTGTTTCAGAATATGGCAAATCAAAGTTGAAATTTGGAAATATGGCAGAAGAATTTTGCAGAGATAAAAAAATTCGTTTTATACATCTTCGTATTTTTAGTATCTATGGTGCCGATGACAGACCTGGAACCTTGGTGGATACATGTGTGCGTAAGTTTAATAGCGGTGAAACTGTGCAGTTAGGTAATTGCACTCAAAAGTGGAATTATTTATATATTGATGATTTTACTGATATGATTAGTCGTATGATGGAAAAAAACATAGATACAGGGATATATAATATTTCTGGAGTAGATACCCGGGTTTTGAGAGAGTTTGTAACGGAGATATATCATTTATCAAATCAAACAGGAAATTATGAATTTGGAAATAATATAGTAAATCCTGAGGGAACACCTGATTTAGAACCAGTGATTAAAAAAGTAGATAGTGTAATTGGTACTCATAAAATAACTACATTTAGTGATGGAATAAGAGAAATTATGAAAAGGATTGAAGAGGAGAGTTTTGTATGAAAGCGTTTGTGTTAGCAGAACCAGGAAAGGTAAAGTGGTTTGATGCACCAGAACCGCAATTAGTGCCATATGGTGCTATTTTAAAACCGGTTGCTGTGACTCCATGTTCGTCTGATGTACATACAGTATTTGGTGGTGGTTCTAAAAAGCAGGATAATTTAGTGTTAGGACATGAGTGTATCGCCGAAGTTGTAAGTGTAGGTGAAAATGTATGTGACTTTAAAACTGGTGATCGTGTAGCTGTACCTGCTATTACACCTGATTGGAGAGAGAAAAGTATTCAGGAGGGAAATGACAGACATGCGTCAGCGCCATTTTCTGGACATCAGTTGGGAAGAACACAGCCAGGTGTTTTTTCAGAACGTTTTTTAATTAAGGATGCAGATACTACATTGGCACATATTCCGCAGAAAATATCAGAAGAGCAGGCGTTGATGAGTGTAGATGTGGTAACGACAGGATTTACCGGGGCAGAATATGCTGATATTAAGATTGGTGATACTGTATGTGTGATTGGTATTGGACCTATTGGTTTAATGGCGGTAGCAGGAGCAAAATTACGAGGTGCAGCTCGTATTATTGCAGTAGGAACACGCCCTAAATGTGTACAATTAGCAAAATACTATGGAGCAACAGATGTTTTAAGTTACAAAGAAGGGGATATTGTACAGCAGGTAAAAGAATTGACAAATGGAATAGGTGTTGATGCGACGATTATTGCAGGAGGAACTGCAGAAGTGCTGACACAGGCATATGATATGACGAGATATGGCATAGGAACTATTTCCAATATTAATTATTTTGGAGGAACCGGGTATCTGCCCCTTCCAATTTTTTCAGGTGGAAGAGGTATGTGCGGAAAAACATTGCACATGGAATTGGCAAAAGGTGGCCGGGCTCGTATTGAAAGGATCATGTCCATGATTGAATTTGGAAGAGTTGATCCGACACCATTGGTTACACATCATTTATATGGACTTGACAAAGTGGAAGAAGCACTTTATCTTATGAGAGATAAGCCAGCAGATTTGGTTAAAGTAATGGTGCATTGTGAATAAAAAGGAAAAGAACAGATGAAAAAAATAAGTGTGATGATTCCCTGTTATAATGAAGAGGAAAATGTAAGGGAAATATGTGCAGCAGTTATTGATGTATTAGAAAAAGAATTGTCTTCATATGATTACGAAATTTTATTTATTGATAATTGTTCACAGGATAAGACAAGAGAATATTTGAGAGAAATGTGTAAAAAGAATCCTAAAGTGAAAGCAATTTTTAATGCTAAGAATTTTGGACAGTTTAATTCACCAGTTTATGGAATGTGTCAGACGACAGGGGACTGTACAATTAGTCTTTGCTGTGATTTTCAGGATCCTGTAGAATTAATACCGGTATTTGTAAAAGAATGGGAGAATGGTTATAAAATTGTAAGTGGAATTAAGACAGGAAGTAAAGAAAATAAAATAATGCGGTTTTTAAGAACCTGCTATTATAAAATGATTAAGAAGATGTCTGATGTTGAACAAATTGAGCATTTTACTGGTTTTGGACTGTATGATAAAAGTTTTATTGAAGTATTACGCAATTTAAAGGATCCGACACCATTTATCAGGGGAATTGTTGCTGAGTTAGGATATAAAAGAAAAGATATACCGTATACTCAGCCAAAACGTAAGGCAGGAAAGACACATAATAACTGGGCAACATTATACGATGCAGCTATGTTAAGCTTTACATCTTACACGAAAGTAGGATTAAGAATTGCCACTATTATTGGATTTATATTTTCAATGGTTAGTTTGATAGTTGCATTGGTTTATCTGATTATGAAATTAGTTTTTTGGGACAGGTTTGTTGCTGGAACAATTCCGATTTTACTTGCAGTATGTATTCTCGGGTCGGCACAGTTATTTTTTATTGGTTTATTAGGTGAATATGTTATGAGTATGAACAAACGTATCATGAATCGTCCGCTGGTTATTGAAGAAGAACGTTTGAATTTTACGGAGGAACAGGAGGATAAATCAAATGCTTGATGTTTCTTTTTACAAAGATAAAAAGGTATTGATTACCGGGCATACAGGATTTAAGGGATCCTGGATGTGTCAGTTACTTATTATGGCAGGAGCTAAAGTAACAGGATATGCGCTTGAAGCACCGACAGATCCAAGTTTATTTGAAATGTGTCATCTTGCAGACCATATGCAGTCTGTCATAGGGGATGTGCGTGATTTAGACCATATGAAAAAAGTTTTTGATGAGGTACAGCCAGAGATCGTGATTCATATGGCAGCGCAGCCAATTGTGAGAGAATCCTATAAGAATCCTGTATATACCTATGAAACGAATGTGATGGGAACCGTAAATGTTTTAGAATGTGTCCGTTTAACTTCATCAGTTAAATCATTTTTAAATGTTACGACAGATAAAGTATATCTGAACAAAGAATGGGAGTGGGGATACAGAGAGAATGAAGAATTAAATGGATATGATCCGTATTCAAATTCGAAATCATGTTCCGAACTTGTAACCAGCAGTTATCTGAATTCATTTTTTAAAGATATGGATGTTGCAATTTCAACAGCGCGTGCCGGTAATGTAATTGGAGGCGGTGATTTTGCAGTAGATCGTATTGTCCCTGATTGCATCCGTTCAGCGGAGAAAAAGGAGGATATCATTGTAAGAAATCCTTTCTCCACAAGACCATATGAACATGTTTTAGAACCGGTTGTTGCGTATCTTATGATTGCGAAAGCCCAGTATGAGGATAAAAAATATGCTGGAAATTATAATGTTGGACCGGATGAAACTGATTGTTGGACAACAGGTAACCTGGTAACTCTTTTCTGTGAAAAATGGAACAGGGCAACAGGCGATTCTATAAAATGGATTGATCGCTACGATGGTGGACCGCACGAGGCAAATTTCTTGAAATTAGATTGTTCTAAACTGAAGCGTACCTTTGGATGGAAACCAAGATGGAACGTTGAGACAACCATGGAAAAGATTGTGGAATGGTCACATATTTATCTGCAGCATGGTGATGTAGCAGACTGTATGAAACGTCAAATTGAAGAATTTATAACAGAATAGGCACTCTGTGGAGTGCCTTATTTTAATGAAAGGTTGAAAATAAAAATGCAAAATGTAGGAACCGTGATATGGCATTGGATCGAGGTAATTGCACATGCTGTTTTAAATCTGTTTTTTAAATTAATTGGAAAAGAACTGACACAAAGTCAGTTTGATGCATTTATGCAGTTCGTGAAGTTTGGAATTGTGGGTGTAAGTAACACGGTTATATCATATGTATTGTATGCTGTCAGTCTTATTGGGTTTCAAAAGGCGGGAGTTTTACCGAAAAGTGATTATCTGGTTGCACAGGTGATTGCATTTGTTTTAAGTGTGTTATGGTCGTTTTACTGGAACAACAAGCTGGTATTTGTTTTGGAAGAAGGAAAACAGCGTTCAGTATGGAAAGCGTTATTAAAGACATATGTTTCGTATTCTTTTACAGGATTGTTTTTAAATAGTATTTTACTGATTTTGTGGGTGCAGGTAGTTGGAATTTCAGAATTTATTGCACCAATTATTAATCTGTTGATAAGTGTACCATTGAATTTTGTGATAAATAAGTTTTGGGCGTTTAAACAGAAATAAGTAAATAATTGTGGTTAGTCTATTTTACTACAATTATGGAGGACAACATTATGGCAAACACCAGAAAGTCCAGAATTCCAAAAGGAGACCAGCTATGAAAAGTCAACCATAAATTAGTAAAAAATTTCTTTTTCATATCGGTGGTAAAAAAGGGTAACTTTAATAGAGCTCCCTTAGGGTGCTTTTTCAAAATCTATCGATATTGGTATACAGACCTCTTATTTGAGGTTAAATTCGACATTGTCGGTGAGCATCTTCCAGATGACTCTGACAAGTTTGCCGGAACAATGCCCAAGTGCATTGTAGTGAGACCGGCCTTCAGCTCTCTTGGCATCATAATAAGCCTTGAAGGTTGCGTTGTTTCTGACAACGTTCCAAGCTGCATTTACAAGGGCATATCGTAAAACACGAGAGCCACGTTTGGACATCCTTGTTGTCTTAGCCTGAAAGTTACCAGACTGATAAACAGAAGGATCCAGACCAGCAAAAGCAAGCAGCTTGTTTGGATTGGAGAAACGGTGAATATCACCTATTTCACCAAGAATCATTCCACCATTGATATAACCGATACCAGGAATGGTCATGATGACAGAATCGTTGAATTTCATGATATCCGTCATCTCAGCTTCAATCTTTTCTAATTGGCTATCCAGTAACTCGATTTGTTGAATGGTTTGAGTTATCTGAATAGATATAGCGCTGTCGTTAGCACCGACAGACTTCTGTGCGAGAACTCTTAATTCTTTGGCCTGTTCTTTGGTAAAGTGTCCGTGTGAGTTCACTTTGAGCAGATTTGCCAGATGAGTCATATGCATGGAAGCAATCTCTTTTGGAGAAGGTGCTTCTTTTAATAAAGCATAGACAGCGTGTTGATGCAGACCGGATTTGAAAAAGTATTGAATCTCCGGAAAGACCTGATCAACATAGGTTGTCAGTTGAATTTTCAATCGGGTACGTTGCTTTATGGTTTTCTGACGGAAACGTCCCAATGCCTTAAGATCCATCATATCGAGATCGAAGAAGCTGACGAATCTGAGGTTGTCCTGTATCATAAGAGTTTTAGCAATCACGTAAGTGTCGACCTTATCTGTCTTAGTTTTGCGAACGTTATTTTTTCGCATTTGACAGGTTTTGATGGGGTTCAACACACACACTTGGTAAAGCTCAGTAACAAGGAATCGAACAAGGTTGTCACCGTAGTGTGCCGTTGACTCAAGACCGATGATGGGGCTGTTCTTATCGAATGATTCGAGTTTAGAGACCAGCAGTTGGAAGCCATCAGCGTCATTTGTGAATTTGAACGGCTCAATGATTATTTCACCGTCGAAAGAAATCGCAGCGGCGAAATGATTAAGTTTGGCAATATCAATGCCTACGTAAATTTTCATGAGGTTGTACCTCCCTTTCCTAAAGTCTGATACCATGATGTCCACCAACGATTATCATCGTAGACTTGATAGAAATAAGTACTCTGAGTGAAAAACACTCCGGCAACATCCAGCTAATAAACAATTCAGATAAAGGTAGTGGCAATACACTCCAGTTGAGTAGTCAAGCTACAGAAAACAAATCAAAAGTCCATAGTATCTGAATTGTATTGAACCACGATATTAAAAGAAAGGTAAGTACGTAATCATCTGTACCTTGCCTTTTTAAAAAACATGCCGCCCATCAGGGCGGCACATTTTATTTCTTCTTTTTGGTTCGAAATCCTTCCGGTAATTCATTTGACCATGGCAAAAGCCGATTTAGATCATCCGGCTTTGGAAAAGGTCCCATTTTACGAAGCTCGTCTAATACATAGGAAAGATATACATACGGCTTCAGACCATTCAGCAGGGCTGTTTCTGCGATACTATAAACAACAGCACTGGCATCTGCACCACGGATACTCTTGGCAAACAGCCAATTCCGGCGGCCTACTGCAAAATTTTTGATTGCACGCTCCGCACTATTATTATCAATGCTCAGATGCCCGTCATCCAAGTACCTGCGAAGATAGTTTTCCTGATTCAGCGTATATAAAATGGCATCACCAATAAGGGAAGATCTGTCTACAGAATCTTCCATCGAATGCAGCCATTCAAACAGAGCTTCCACTACTGGACGCGACTGCTTCTGGCGTTCCTGATACCGTTCTTCCAGTGTCTTATCTTTGATCAGTTCCTCTACTTTATACAGGATTCCGATCCTCGTCATTGCCTGATATGCAACTGTTTCTTTCAGCTGCTCCTTTGTGAAATCCTTTTTTAATGCCGTGAGCGCAGCATCAAAACGGCGTCTCGCATGGGTAAAGCATCCTGTTACGGTAATGGAATCGTTCAGTCCATGATACGCCTGGTATCCATCACACGTCAGATATCCATGAAATGTATCTCCAAGGAAGTTTACCGGGTGATATCCGGCACGCGTTCTCTCATAATCAAAGAGAACCATCTGTGGGGATTCACTGTAATGATCTGTCAGATATACCCACATCCAGTTTTGAGATGATCCTTTCTGATCCGGTTCATCAATTACCTGAATCCTGGTCTCATCACAATGGATGTATCTGCTCTTTAGGAATTCTTCCTTCATCTGCCTATAAAGCAGTCCCAGATACCGGTCTGCACAGCTGATGATCCAGTTTGCCATTGTTTTTGTTGAAAGATTTAAGTCATACCTTGCGAATTCCCGTTCCTGTCTTGCCAGCGGCATGCCATTGACATACTTTGCATTCATGATTCCGGCAACCAGCGAAGGTGTAGCAATGCTTCCCTTGATCAGCGGAAACTCTTTTTCCGGCCGGATCATAGCACCACATTTTGGACAACTGTATACATAGGTTACTTCTTCAACCACTTCAAAGGTGGAGGGGATGAATTTCAGTCGTTTTACGACTTCTTTTGTGACGACTTTATACTTTGTTCCACAGTCCGGACAATAGCGGTCTTCGCCGGTCAGTTTATATTCGATTGTTTCTGTTACTTCGAAATTAGAGAGATCTTCTTCTTTTTTGCCGGTGCGTTTTTTCCGTTTGTGCGATGGAATCACGATTTCCTCTTCAATCTCAGCAGTATCCATATCTGCATTGACTTCAGCCTCATTAAACAGATCCATCTGTTCATATCCATCTGCGTATTTTTCACTGGAAGAACCGAAACGTCTTCTTTGTGCAAGCGCAAGACGGTCTGAAAGCATTGCGTTCATAAATTCCAGTTCTTTCTGCTTGTCTTTCAGAAGCTGTACCTCGGTCTCTTTTTTTTGAACCTGATTCTGCATGATTCGCATAACTTCCATCATGTTTTCACGGCTCATGTTATTCAGCTGTTCCTCTGTAAAAAACGGATCCATCCGGCAATCTCCAAACTCTTATATGATAATTCCAGTATAGCATAGAAAGTCCAGCTGTTCGAGAAAAATCAACGTTTTACTGTGTAGGAATATATACCGATATCCACGAGTATTTCGTGCTTTTTGCGAATTGACAAATCCGTTCTTTATACAACAATCTTTGGATGTCTTTCTTCAAAAGCTCCCTTCGGAGTAAGTGAAAGACCATCACACAGCCAATGCATCTCTTTCAGGGTCACTTTCTGTAATTCATCCGGAGTATCCGGCCAGTGAAAGGAATCTTTGTCAAGCCTCTTCATCAGAATCCAGAAACCGGATCCGTCCCATTGCAGAATCTTAATAGAAGTCCGCCTGCGGTTGCAGAACGCAAACATGCAGCGCGAATAGGGATCAAGTTTGAATTTTAGCTTGATAATTGCAGCCAGTCCGTGATAGCTTTTTCTCAGATCGGTAGCTCCACAGGCAAGGTAAACGGTTGTGCCACCTGCCAGATCAAGCATGATCTTTCAGCCCCTGGATCAGAACACGAAAAAATTCCGGCGGGCATTCAGGCATCACTTCAATCCGAATAGCGTTTGTGATAAAAATGCGGACTGGAGACGGGCTGATATTCAAAGTCTCATTCTTTGAAATCTCTTTTTCCGTTGGCATTTTTGCAAAAATCATATCTGTATCTGATTGTTCGTCCAATTTTTTCAGCTTGCGCATCCAATAATTCATTGTAGAGACTGGAACGTGATGTTCCTGACACCATGTTTTGCAAGTCTGCCCACTGAATTGAAATTCATGGATTCGTTCAGACCACAGCGTGATTTTTTCATCTGTTTTCATAATGATACAGTTTCCTTTCTTTGTTATGAAAAGAGTGTATCAGAAAAATATAGTTGCTGACAGATACGAATGATTACGTACTTACGAGTAGTCAAGCTACAGAAAACAAATCAAAAGTCCATAGTATCTGAATTGTATTGAACCACGATATTAAAAGAAAGGTAAGTACGTAATCATCTGTACCTTGCCTTTTTAAAAAACATGCCGCCCATCAGGGCGGCACATTTTATTTCTTCTTTTTGGTTCGAAATCCTTCCGGTAATTCATTTGACCATGGCAAAAGCCGATTTAGATCATCCGGCTTTGGAAAAGGTCCCATTTTACGAAGCTCGTCTAATACATAGGAAAGATATACATACGGCTTCAGACCATTCAGCAGGGCTGTTTCTGCGATACTATAAACAACAGCACTGGCATCTGCACCACGGATACTCTTGGCAAACAGCCAATTCCGGCGGCCTACTGCAAAATTTTTGATTGCACGCTCCGCACTATTATTATCAATGCTCAGATGCCCGTCATCCAAGTACCTGCGAAGATAGTTTTCCTGATTCAGCGTATATAAAATGGCATCACCAATAAGGGAAGATCTGTCTACAGAATCTTCCATCGAATGCAGCCATTCAAACAGAGCTTCCACTACTGGACGCGACTGCTTCTGGCGTTCCTGATACCGTTCTTCCAGTGTCTTATCTTTGATCAGTTCCTCTACTTTATACAGGATTCCGATCCTCGTCATTGCCTGATATGCAACTGTTTCTTTCAGCTGCTCCTTTGTGAAATCCTTTTTTAATGCCGTGAGCGCAGCATCAAAACGGCGTCTCGCATGGGTAAAGCATCCTGTTACGGTAATGGAATCGTTCAGTCCATGATACGCCTGGTATCCATCACACGTCAGATATCCATGAAATGTATCTCCAAGGAAGTTTACCGGGTGATATCCGGCACGCGTTCTCTCATAATCAAAGAGAACCATCTGTGGGGATTCACTGTAATGATCTGTCAGATATACCCACATCCAGTTTTGAGATGATCCTTTCTGATCCGGTTCATCAATCACCTGGATCCTGGTTTCATCGCAATGGATGTATCTGCTCTTTAGGAATTCTTCCTTCATCTGCCCATAAAGCAGTCCCAGATACCGGTCTGCACAGCTGATGATCCAGTTTGCCATTGTTTTTGTTGAAAGATTTAAGTCATACCTTGCGAATTCCCGTTCCTGTCTTGCCAGCGGCATGCCATTGACATACTTTGCATTCATGATTCCGGCAACCAGCGAAGGTGTAGCAATGCTTCCCTTGATCAGCGGAAACTCTTTTTCCGGCCGGATCATAGCACCACATTTTGGACAACTGTATACATAGGTTACTTCTTCAACCACTTCAAAGGTGGAGGGGATGAATTTCAGTCGTTTTACGACTTCTTTTGTGACGACTTTATACTTTGTTCCACAGTCCGGACAATAGCGGTCTTCGCCGGTCAGTTTATATTCGATTGTTTCTGTTACTTCGAAATTAGAGAGATCTTCTTCTTTTTTGCCGGTGCGTTTTTTCCGTTTGTGCGATGGAATCACGATTTCCTCTTCAATCTGCATATTGCGAAGCTAAACGGCCGGATTTGCGGAGCGAAACGGTCGCATTCCGTTTTTGAACAGCCGAATTGCTACCAGTCTGTGTAATCTAATCCTTATAATGATAGTAACCATCCCAAGGATGGTGAATACATCATTTTAAGGAGGATAATGTATGCAGTTGGATTACAAGGACATCATCATCAAACACTACGCGCTATCAATGTCCGGTAGCGAAATAGCTCGTCAGGCTGGTTTCAGCAAGTCTGGTGTTAATGACTTCTTGAGAGCATTCAAGAAGTGCGAAGATCTGAGCTATCCATTACCAGCAGGCATCACTAACTATGGTATTGCCCTGAAGGTGTATGGAGCTGTACCTGGATCAGGAGGACGAAATGAGAACATCGAGTTACCTGATTATGAAGATGCTGCCAAGCTTATGGCTACCCGTAAAAACATGACACTCATGTTTCTTTGGAACCGCTATAAGAAAAAGTGCGAAGAAGAAGGCGCTCGTTTCTATCAATACAGTCAGTATTGTGAGCTCTACAACAAGTGGTGCGAAGAGAATTATGAGACCGCCCACTTTGATGCTGTTATCGCACAAAAGATGGAAGTTGACTTTGCTGGACAGACGTTCTCCATGACAGATCCTCTTACCGGTGAGATTATGACCATCGTCGTTTTTGTAGCTATCCTGCCTTATTCACAGTATATCTATGCAGAAGGAATGCTCTCAACAAAGGAACCACAGTGGATTGATGTCAACAATCATGCCTTGGATTACTTTGGTGGAGTTCCTGCATTAGTAGTCTGTGATAACTGCAAACAGGCTGTTGTCGTTAATCAAGACTGGATTGAACCTGAACTAAACAAAGATTATGCTGATTGGGCTGACCACTATGGCACCGTTATTCTTCCAGCGAAGGTTCGTAAGCCGAAGTTTAAAAGTTCTGTAGAAAACGCAGTAGGCATTCTCGAGAAGGGCTTCTTCCACAAACTTGAAGAACGCCAGTATTTCTCACTGGAACAGTTTAATAAGGATCTTTGGAAGGAACTGGAGGCTCTGAATAAAGAACCATTCAAGAAGAAAGAACACAATAGATACTATTATTGGGAAGAAGAGAAACTTGAATTGATGCCGCTCCCCTCCATGCATTACGAGTACATGGAGAGAAAAACGGCAAAGGTGTCAAGTGACTTCCACGTACGCTTTGACAATGCTTATTATAGCGTAGATAAAGCGTTTTTGCATAAGAAAGTATCTATTAAGGCATCTTCAACTGTTGTTCGTATTTATTCTCTTACCGGAGAGTTCCTTTGCGAATGGCCAAGGGCAACCCGTAAAGGTCAGTGGTCAACAAATCCTGATCACCTGCCGGACAACTATAAAGGGTTTACCCAGTGGAATGCTCCTTACTTTATCCAGAAAGCGCAGCTCATTGGCAAGAATACAGAGACTGTTATTCGTACGATTCTCAAATCCAGACCATATGAAGTACAGACCTATCGTATGTGCCTGGGTATTCTGAACTTTACAAAGAAGTACAGTAATAAGGCTCTTGAAGAGTGCTGTAAGCAGGCGATTGCTCTGAATAAGCAGAAATACACCTTCATCAAGAATACGATATCTGTTGTAGCAGACGATCTCGGAGAGGCGGGATACCATCATTCCACATCGGTAAAGAAAGAACCGGTACGCGGCGGGTATGTAATGCCGCCGGAAGCTTCCAGTATAGACACCCTTTTATCTCGCAGCAGAGCCCTTGCTGATCAGATGCGCGAGGAGGTGGATGACTGATGCTTACAGGAACCGCTCTCATGAACGAGCTTGTCGATGAACTGAATGAGCTTAAACTTTCAACAATGGCAGCCACCTTAGATGATCTGTATCACAGACCCGGCTTTTTAGAGATGGATCGTCTCACGCTTATTGCAGAACTGATTGGTCCGCAGTTTCAGGAAAAAGTCAGTACGACACTGAAGAATCGGCTGACAGCAGCTCATCTGAAAGGATCTCCGGAGGAATTGGCGGATTGTGTGGACTCTGACAAGCGTGAGTATCTGCCTGCAGGTATAACCGAGGTGCTTTTTTCCCTTGACTTTATCGAAAGAGGCTATAATCTCTGCATTCTAGGAGAATCAGATGCTGGAAAGTCTTATCTTGCCAAAGCTATCGGCATAAAGGCCTGCAACCGGTATAACGTCGGTTACTTCCACAGCGAGGAGCTTCTGGAAAGCATGGTAGCCCTTAAAGAACAGGATTATGATAAATATGCTCGCAAGATGAAGAAGTATCTCAAATGGGAACTGATCATCCTAGATGATTTCCTGCTCCACACGATCACTGACGAACGGGAAATAAAAATCCTGTTCGAGCTGCTCGAAAAGAGGAACGAACAGAGAAAAAGCACTATCGTATGCTCCCAGCGTGATCCGGATAACTGGAAAGCAATGATTCTCAACGATGAGGTATCTGCTAATTCCATTATGAAGAGAGCCACAAAGCACTACACTATCAAGATCAACACACGATAAGTGGTGATCTTTTAACTAAAAATGGGCGGCCGTTGGCTTCGGAAAACGGCCGTTCTAAAACAGAATGGAGACCGCTGGGCGTCGTAAACTGCATCAATCTCAGCAGTATCCATATCTGCATTGACTTCAGCCTCATTAAACAGATCCATCTGTTCATATCCATCTGCGTATTTTTCACTGGAAGAACCGAAACGTCTTCTTTGTGCAAGCGCAAGACGGTCTGAAAGCATTGCGTTCATAAATTCCAGTTCTTTCTGCTTGTCTTTCAGAAGCTGTACCTCGGTCTCTTTTTTTTGAACCTGATTCTGCATGATTCGCATAACTTCCATCATGTTTTCACGGCTCATGTTATTCAGCTGTTCCTCTGTAAAAAACGGATCCATCCGGCAATCTCCAAACTCTTATATGATAATTCCAGTATAGCATAGAAAGTCCAGCTGTTCGAGAAAAATCAACGTTTTACTGTGTAGGAATATATACCGATATCCACGAGTATTTCGTGCTTTTTGCGAATTGACAAATCCGTTCTTTATACAACAATCTTTGGATGTCTTTCTTCAAAAGCTCCCTTCGGAGTAAGTGAAAGACCATCACACAGCCAATGCATCTCTTTCAGGGTCACTTTCTGTAATTCATCCGGAGTATCCGGCCAGTGAAAGGAATCTTTGTCAAGCCTCTTCATCAGAATCCAGAAACCGGATCCGTCCCATTGCAGAATCTTAATAGAAGTCCGCCTGCGGTTGCAGAACGCAAACATGCAGCGCGAATAGGGATCAAGTTTGAATTTTAGCTTGATAATTGCAGCCAGTCCGTGATAGCTTTTTCTCAGATCGGTAGCTCCACAGGCAAGGTAAACGGTTGTGCCACCTGCCAGATCAAGCATGATCTTTCAGCCCCTGGATCAGAACACGAAAAAATTCCGGCGGGCATTCAGGCATCACTTCAATCCGAATAGCGTTTGTGATAAAAATGCGGACTGGAGACGGGCTGATATTCAAAGTCTCATTCTTTGAAATCTCTTTTTCCGTTGGCATTTTTGCAAAAATCATATCTGTATCTGATTGTTCGTCCAATTTTTTCAGCTTGCGCATCCAATAATTCATTGTAGAGACTGGAACGTGATGTTCCTGACACCATGTTTTGCAAGTCTGCCCACTGAATTGAAATTCATGGATTCGTTCAGACCACAGCGTGATTTTTTCATCTGTTTTCATAATGATACAGTTTCCTTTCTTTGTTATGAAAAGAGTGTATCAGAAAAATATAGTTGCTGACAGATACGAATGATTACGTACTTACAAAGAAATGTATCATGGAGAAGAAAATCGTGATGCAAGCAGCAAAATCAGGGGATTTTTATTTCAGGATTTAGTTGCGATTAGTAAGTTGCTGGATGAAAAAACGGTATATGTTATACCCGAGTATATCGAGGATGTCTTTGTGTATACAGAGGATAAAACAGCATATGTTATTCAGGCAAAGTATTATCCGAAAGGGGACATTAAGGGGAAACATAAAGATATTATTCGTGATTTGTATTATCAGTATTTAAGGTTGGAAGTCAAAAAATATACAGAGAAAGTGATTCCTGTCTTGGCAGTATATAGTTTAAATAATATAACAAAGCCGGCATTGTCAATTCTACAAGGAGAGGATTATATAAATGTAAATAGAGAAGAAAAGCCGGCGGACATAGAGAATCCTGAGAAATGGTTAGAAGATAATGTATATTCAGAAAAAAAGAATGATGCAGCGACAAAACTATTTGAAAAATTTGCTTATAATGAATCAATGCGTAAATTTTTGGAGGCATATAAAATTGATCCAGAATATAAAGAGATAGAACAGTATCGAAAAGATATAGGTGATCAGTTAAGTACAATTCAGATTGATGGATGTGTAATTGAAGGAGAAAAAAGAAAGCTGATTTTGTTGGGATTGGCAATCCAGTATATTCAAAAAAGATACGATGAATCTATGGAGGGAGAGGAAAATTTTGAAAAAAGAAAGTGTAAGCGAACAGAATTTATTGAATATCTGAGACAAAAGATGTGTACGGAAACAGAAGAAACAATAGGAGCTTATTTACGTTTAATAGTCATTGAGTGTTGGGAACAAATTCAAAATGGAAGTGATCTTGTAGATGAAAAAGTGAGTGATATGTTGGAGTGCATCAGAGATTATACAGCACAGTGGTTATTTGAACTTGGGAGTAATGTACAGGGACAAAGGCAACTGTTGAATACTGTGAGCTCGCAAAATCAAAGTAAGCTTGAAAATTTTTGTGAAATGCCTATAACAAGGCGTCGCGAGATAATATGTGAGCATTATGATAGTATCAATGATTTTTTGAAATATTTATGGAAAATAATGATAGATATAAATATTGAGATATTAAGTCAAGAAATAGAGACTACGGATGAACAAAGAAAAAGATTAATGCCTCAAACCTATATAAATAGTTATGAAAAGAATTATATCAGTTTAAAATTCCCAGGGGATAATGTTGTAGATGGAGTTATATTAGCTAATATATTAGGCGGTTCAACTAAAACTAAAATGACTGCTATATTTGGTCGTATGAAAGAATTTCAACCTCAAAAGTGGTATATGGAAGCCGGATATAGAGGTAAATATTTATATACGATGAATATATCAGATATAAAAAATTTAGATAAAGAAGGATATGAAGTTACCGCAACTGATCCAAATAAATTTGAAATTGAGTGTATGGAATGTATTGATGTTGACATGGATGGGTGGAATAAAATCGAAAAATGTAACGAGTGTATTTTTGATCATAAGTGTGTAAAGCTAAAGGAGAAAAAAGAATGAATTGGCAGTCTTGTTTTGAAAAGTATAAATATAAATCGTTGATATCAGAAGATAAAAATGAAAATGAAAAGATATTAATGGAAATGTTTTATGAAGATGGTAAGAAACCAGATGAATTACAACAGGTGTATTTAAGCGAAAAGGAAGATGAATTATTTATAATACTACAGATGGAACCAGATATGGATGCAAAAAAGTTATCCGATAAATGGGATGCTAAAATATTAGCTTTTATTAATTTTGGTGAAGATTACGGAACCGATCACGCATGGATAGAAAAAATAAAATATAACATCACACAAATCATATTACACAGAGAAAAACTACAAAATAAGGATTTGGAAAAATCAGTTGATATTTCCAGAAAAATATTTTTAAAGTGTGATGAAAATGGTGAATTAGAAGAAAATGAGAAGGTTCGTTTACCTTTTTTATATGATGAGTTTGAGACAATGGAAATTAAATTGGACCAGGATGATGAGTTAATGAAAATATTGCCGGATAAAAAAACGCTATCTTTTTTATATGAAAAGCGTAAAAAGATCGATGGACGTAGTGTGAAAACGAAAGAGGAGCGGCTAAGTTATACAGACGAAGAATTAGAACTTGTGAAAGGATGGATGATGTCAGAATGAATATTAAAAAAATAAAAATTATCAATTTTCGTGGGTTCAGCGAAGAAAAAATATTCGAGTTTGAAGGAAAACCATTTGTTATGCTGACAGCTCCAAATGGTAAGGGCAAAACATCAGTTATTGATGCGATTGAGTGGTGCATGACAGGTGACATAAAAAGACTGCATGAAGGATACAATGACCGCAATACAAATGTAACAGAGAGAAAACAGAACGCAGGAGCAATTTTAAAAAATAAGAATCATCCTGATGAAAAAACAATAGTAGAAATGTTGATTACTGCGGAAAATGAAGAGTATACCATTCATCGTGAGCAGGACAAGGATACGTTAGATGATACAGGCGAAATAAAGATAAATGATTTTACAGGGGAGCAGGCGGAAGAAGAACTGAGAAAATTGATAGATGTTAAGAATTTTTATAAGTATCATTTCTGTGATATGCAGAAAACATATCGTTTTTTAAGTAAGAGCAGAGGAAATATAGATGCTGAGTTTTCGGATTTTGCTTCAGACTATACAGACGTGCAGAATGTGGTAGATAATCTTAATATATTTGAACAGGATCTTGGTTTCCGTATTGAAGAAAAAGAAGGCGAGAAACAAAGAACGGAAGAATCGGTTCAAAGACTGAGAGACAAACTGAAAGACTTTGAAAATGTTCCAGAGATCCTGCCATACGAAAAGGAAAAATTATTTGAAAATGAAAATACGGATATTGTAAAAATGACAACAGAGCAGCTGCAGGAACGACTAAGAAATTTGTATGCATGCGGATATCAAAGAGGAGTGCATTTGCTTGAGTGGAAAATTGCAGGGATGAATGCAGAAAAGCAAAAAAATGAACTTGAGAAATTAAAAAGTGAATTTACGATACATGAAAAAGAAATCAGACAGGCTGCAGAGAAGAAAGTATATCAGGATGACGTTTTAAAAAAAGCCGAAGCTGATTTCGAAAAATACCAGAAGAAAGAATTAACAGTGGTGAATTTAGAAGGAAATCGCCAGATGTTATTTCAGATAGAGAATAAAAAATTTAATAAAGAGTTTTGGGAGGAAACAGAAGAAAACTTAAAAGAATTAAAGAAAACGAAAGAGAAAATAAATAATGAGATTCAGATCCTGAGCAGGGGAGATGAAATATTAGACATTCTTACAACGCTTACCACAAAAAAAGCTGGATTGATCAATTATCGTTTGAAAATGAAACAGAAAAATCCGGAAGAAATTGTGTTGTGTCCAGTATGTGGGTCTGAAAAATTTGATCAAATTGCAGAAGATGATATTACAAAACAGGCACAGAGCTATCAGATAGAACATAGAGATTTAATTGAAACAAAAAAGAAAGAGTTAGATGGTATAAAAAAACAGGAAAATGATATTTGGGAAAAACGATTGAAAACAGCAAATATGGCACTGGAAGAAGCAAGAGATAAGGCTAAGAAAGAGCTTGATTTGGTGACAAATTTGTATAATGCTTCAAAAGAATATTTCACGGTTTTAGATAAGCTGCAGAAGAAAGCTGCTGAAAAATTTGCATTGGAAAATATGTTATTACAAGAAAATATTGTTGCTGCTATTGCATTTGATGAAAGTAAAATTTTAAGCTCTGACGAAAAAATTGCAATAGAGACAGAAATCAACCGGATATCTGTGATGGTAAATGAAACGATTCAGGGAATGACTGATGAAAGCCGGTTGAATAGTTTTAAAACAAAATCTGTATATGCGCCAGATGGAATTACATATAATGAGGAACTTTTGAATAAAAAAATCAGTTCTGTAAAAAGTTTCCTTGATAATATGGAATATACGAAAAACAGTAATGATCAGAAAGCTTTGGATGAAAAGAAGAAGGCAATTCAAGAAGAAATTGATAATTATAAAGACCTTCAGAAAAATGTTAAAAAACGTAGACAAAATATCGTTGAACAAATGGATAAGATGAAGCAGGAAGAATTTGAGCAGGTTGGAACCTATTTATACAAATTATTTTGTAAACTCTCACGAGATGTACAGATTGAAAAGATTCAGATGCAGAGAGCAAAGGGCGAAAAAATGGCTATACTTGATGAAAGTAATAAACCGTTGATCAACATGTTTAGTGATGGACAACTGAGTGTGTTTATGCTCTCATATTTTTTCGGAAATATTTTCAGATTGCAGGGGAGTGAGAAATTTCCAGTTTATTTTATTGATGATATTACAAGTTGTATGGATGATATCAATATGCTTGCTTTCTTAGATCTTATTAAATATCAGCTGATGAGATCTGATAGACCAATGCATCAGATTTTTTTTGTAACATGTAATGAAAAAATCCAGAATTTGATTGAATATAAAATGGAAAATTGTGGGATAGTATATAAAAGAATTGGAATAGAGGAGTTTGCCGGATAAACATAATTTCTTCCCCAGCCCCCTTGACAACCCCACCCCCTCAAGCGTATACTTGCAAAGTAATCTAAAATTTTGAAGAAAGAGAGGTAAAAGTAATGATTAGATTAACAAATGTTACAATCAACGAACTGCATAATCATCATACAATTACCTCGGTTAATTCTGTTACGCTGGCATAAATTCATGCAAAAGTAAATAGAATGTTTTTTGACATACTTCCCGTGGTGAGATATGACACCGCGGGATTTTTTTGTGCTAAGGGGGCTGCTTGTGAAGCGTGCAGGCGGCTGTCAGAGTGGTGCGTCACGGTACAAAAATATGTCAGAGACCGGGGAGTGTAAGAGGGGAAAGTAAGGAGGAATCACAAGAATTTATGAAAAAGTTACATACATATATCGGACATTACTGGTATGGGTATTTGTTCGCAATATGTTCCATGATTATAGCGACCGGACTGGATATGGTTTATCCACAGATCACACAGCGGATCGTGGATGAGGTCATCATCGGCGGGAAAATGGAACTGCTCACCGGGCTTTTGGTGGGAATCGTTGCGGTTGGGATCGGACGCTGCATCTTTGGATACTGCAAAGAGTTTTCGTTTGACGTCTTAAGTTCTAAGATCGGCGCACAGATCCGTAAGGATCTGTTCCGGCACATTCAGACATTGTCGATGAATTATTTTGACAATACGAACACCGGAGAACTGATGGCGAGAGTCAAGGATGATGTTGACAAGATCTGGAATGCGATGGGATATGTCGGCATGCTGACGATCGAGGTCGTCATCCATGTGAGCATGGTGCTCTACTGTATGTTTCATCTGAACTGGAAACTGGCGCTGATACCGCTTGTGACGATGATTTCCTGCGGTGCGATCGCGATCATCATGGAGCGGAAACTGGATAAAATTTACGAGGATATCAGTGAGGAAAATGCGGTGCTGACCACGGTTGCGGAGGAAAATCTTGCAGGTGTGCGCACTGTAAAAGCATTTGCCAGAGAAAAATTTGAGATTGAAAAATTTCTGTCACACAACAAGCGTTACTATGACTTGAATATCAGCCAGTCGAAGGTGCTGGTAAAATATTACCCGTATTTTCAGTTTGTAGGAAAAGCACTTCCGGTAGCCATGACGATTTTGGGCGGTGTTTCCGTGATGCATGGAAATATGACGCTCGGTGCGCTGGTCGCATTTGTCGAATACAGCAGAAACTGCACCTGGCCGATGGAGATGCTCGGCTGGCTGACGAATGATTTGTCCTCTGCCGTTGCTTCTTATAAGAAGATCAAGAAGATTTACGGGGAGACGGCGATGATCAAAGATGAGGAACAGCCTGTCGTGTTAGAACAGGTGAAAGGGGACATTTCTTTCGAACATGTTTCATTTTCCATTGAGGGAAAAAATATCCTTTCTGATATTAACTTTACGGTTCCGGCAGGAAAAACCATCGGAATCATGGGTGCGACCGGTTCGGGAAAATCCTCAATCGTCAATCTGTTACAGCGTTTTTATGATGTGTCGGACGGCGCTGTAAAAGTGGATGGCACGGATGTGCGGAAACTTTCTTTAAAACAGCTTCGCAGCAGTATTTCTGTTGTATTGCAGGATGTATTTCTGTTTTCCGACACGATCGAGGAAAATATCAAGATGGGGCAGCGAAAGGTAATGCCGTTCGATGAGATCCGCAGAGCGGCAGACTGTGCACAGGCAAAGGATTTCATTGAAAAAATGGATGAACAGTATGCGACCGTCATCGGTGAGCGCGGTGTCGGACTTTCCGGCGGACAAAAGCAGCGTATCAGTATTGCGCGTGCCATTGCAAAAAAGGCGCCGATTCTGATTTTAGACGATTCCACGTCCGCGCTTGATATGGAGACGGAACATGAGATCCAGAAAACATTAAATGAATTAAAAGATACAACGAAAGTGATCATTGCGCACCGTATTTCTGCGGTCTGTCATGCAGATGAGATCATCTATCTGAAAGACGGAGGGATTGCGGAGCGCGGAACGCATCAGGAACTGCTTGCAAAGCGCGGACTTTATTATGAAACTTACATGGCGCAGTATGGCACGTTCTTAGGAGGGGAGGCGATGTAATGGCAGTCAATTCGTATCGTGAAGACGAATTTATGGAAAATACCGACAAGAAAAAAATCATGCGGCGGCTGTTTTCCTATCTGCTTGCGTATAAAGGCACGATTATTGCCGTGTTAGTATGTATGGGAATTACGGTGGCGATCTCACTGGTAAACCCGCTCTTGATCGAGGAAGCAATCGATCACTATATTGCACAGTCCGATCTGCATGGGCTGATTGGGCTTGGAATTTTTGCACTCGTGTTAAACCTGATCTTTATTGTGATGGTAAAACTCAGAATGTATGCAATGGCGGTGATCTCCAACAAAATTTTGCTTCAGATCCGCCAGGATCTCTATGAGCACATCCAGACGCTGTCGTTTTCATTTTTTGACAGCAGACCGACCGGAAAAATCCTTGCGCGTATCATCGGGGATGTCAATTCTTTAAAAGATGTGCTGGTCAATGTGGTCACGACGATGGTGCCGGAATTTGTGACGGTAGTCGGGGTTGTCGTGATCATGCTGGTAAAAGACTGGCGGCTTGCGCTTGCATCACTCTCTACGATCCCGCTTATGATCGCGGGGATCTGGTTTGTACAGACGGCATCCCACAAACGCTGGCAGATATTCCGGAAAAAGGCATCAAACTTAAATGCTTATGTGCATGAGGATATTGCCGGAATGAATGTGGTTCAGAGTTTTGCGGCAGAAGATGAGACACAGGAGATTTTTGAAGGACTGACGGACGAACATCAGAGATCATTTGTGGATGCGGTAACTTATGCTGACATGTTTGGCCCGGTCATTGATTTCTGCTGGGGATTTGGTGCGATGATGCTTTATCTGGTCGGCATCCGTTTTCTGGGATTTGAAAAAGTATCGGTCGGACTTCTGGTTGCATTCGGAACTTATATCAATATGTTCTGGAACCCGATCATGAACTTGAGCAATTTTTATAACAATCTTGTCACAAATCTTACGGCGGCAGAGCGTATTTTTGATATCTTAGATACCGACGCTGACATTGTGGACGCAAAGGATGTGACGGAACTGCCGGATATAGAGGGAAGTGTTGAATTTTCACATGTAAGTTTTACTTATGATAAGGGAACACCGGCGGAAACAAAGGTACTTTCCGATGTCAGTTTTTCTGTAAAACCGGGTGAGACGATCGCACTGGTAGGACCGACCGGAGCAGGAAAAACAACGATCGTTAATCTGATCAGCCGTTTTTATGACATTGAAGACGGCAAAATTTTAGTGGATGGTTACGACTTGACAAAGGTTTCCATTGAGAGCTTAAGGCGTCAGATGGGTGTTATGACGCAGGATAATTTTATCTTTCATGGAACAGTCCGTGACAACATTTTATATGGGAAATTAGATGCGACAGATGAAGAAATGATCGCGGCTGCAAAGGCAGTCAATGCGCATGATTTCATTATGAAAATGGAAAAAGGTTATGACACGGAATTAAAAGAACATGGAGCAGGACTATCCATCGGACAAAGGCAGTTGATCGCGTTTGCGAGAACGATGATTTCCATGCCGAAAATCCTCATTTTAGATGAGGCAACATCCAGCATTGATACACATACAGAACTTTTAGTGCAGCAGGGAATCGAGGCGCTGCTTTCCGGCAGAACCAGTTTTGTGATCGCACACAGACTCTCCACGATTCAGAATGCGGACCGCATTTTTGTGATCGACAAGGGCGGTATTTTAGAACAAGGAAGTCCGGCAGAGCTGATGGAGAAAAAGGGCGCTTATTATAAACTTTATATGGCGCAGTTTGCAGGTCTGCAGGAGTAAAAAAATATTTGCTGCTCACACAGTACGTGTGAACGGCAGCAAAAACGAAACAGAAAATTTCTACAGGAGGATGCGATGTTTTTAACCACACTTTGTTATATCGAAAAAGATGACTGTTACCTGATGCTGCACCGGGTAAAAAAGGAAAACGACCTGAACCATGACAAGTGGATTGGTGTCGGCGGCAAGTTTGAAGCGGGGGAAATGCCGGAAGAATGTATGCTGCGTGAGGTAAAGGAAGAGACAGGTCTCACCCTGACATCTTACCGCGCGCGGGGCGTCATTACCTTTATTTCCAACGAGTGGGGTATCGAATATATGCACTTATTTACGGCAGACCAGTTTACCGGGGAGATGACTGACTGCGACGAGGGAGAACTTGTCTGGGTTCCGAAAAAGGAGATCAAAGACCTGAAACTGTGGGAAGGTGACAAAATATTCCTGCGGCTTTTGGATGAGTGTGAGGAATATTTTTCGCTGAAGCTGGTATACGAAGGCGATACGCTGGTCGATAAAAAACTTATCATTGCCGGGAAAGAACAGAAAGCAGAGTGACAGGCCGGTAACAAAGGAGAGAAACATGATAACAAAAACTTACCCGGTCGGCACCCTGCCTGCTTATAAATATGTAGTAGTTTTATCTGAATATCAGGGCAAAATTTTGTTGAGCAGACACAAAAAACGCACCACATGGGAGACACAGGGCGGAAAGATTGAACCGGGAGAGACACCGCTTATGGCGGCAAAGCGTGAACTTTACGAGGAGTCCGGGGCAGTGGATTTTGAGATAGAGCCGTTGTGCGACTATTGGGCGGGAGAGGTGCAGACCAAAGAAGAAGGAAATGGACGTGTCTTTCTTGCAAAGGTAAAAAAGCTGTCAGCCATGCCGGAAAGTGAGATGGCAGAGGTACGCACCTTTGACGAACTGCCGGAAAAACTGACTTATCCGGCGATCACACCGACACTGTTTGAGCGGAAAAAACAGGGCATCGGGAAACGTCTGCTTTACGGCACTGGAAATCCTGCAAAATTAAGTCTGATGCGGAAAAATTTAGAACAGCTGCAGATAGAGATCGTTGGGTTATCGGATATTGATGTGGCAGTACCACAGGCAGACGAGGATGGCGATTCGCCGCTGGAAAATGCAAGGAAGAAGGCAAAGTGTTATTACGAGGCTTTTCAGATTCCGGTGTTTTCCTGTGACACAGGTCTGTATTTTGAAAATGTCCCGGAAGATAAACAGCCGGGCGTGCATGTCAGGAGGGTGAATGGAAAAAATCTGTCAGACGCGGAAATGCTTGCATATTACAGCGGACTTGCTGCAGAGTATGGTGGTCTGCATGCATACTACCGCAATGCCATCTGTCTTATCATGGATGAGGAACATATTTATGAGTCGATGGATGAAACGTTCTCGAGCGAACCATTTCTGATCACGTCGGTCCCGCACCCGGATGGAATCCGCAGGGAGGGATTTCCACTTGACTGCCTGTCGGTGGATCTTACAACCGGAAAGTACTATTATGACCTCGATCCGGCAGAACTTGGAAAGGTTGCCGCAGAAGACGGAAGTCGGCGGTTTTTTGAAAAAATAACTGGTATTTTCCCACACAATATGTTATAATCCTAAAATGACTGTGATAGTCGTAGTACGCCCTTTTTTCCGAAAGACAGGCGAAACCCTTGAAAAACGGGGGTGCTCGACAGGAACATAGAATGAAATGAACGGAAAAAAGTACATCAAGTATTCATATAAAGTTTGAAGGAGGAAATGAGTAATAATGAGTGTACAGGTGGAAAATTTAGAAAAGAACATGGCAAAACTTACGATCGAAGTTGCAGCTGAGAAGGTAGAGGATGCAATCCAGGCTGCATATATGAAAGAGAAAGGAAAGATCAGCGTTCCAGGTTTCCGTAAAGGTAAAGTGCCGAGAAAGATGATCGAGAAAATGTACGGAGCAGGCGTATTCTATGAGGATGCTGCAAATACCCTGATCCAGGAGAACTACGCACAGGCAGTAGAAGAGAGCGGTGTGGACGTCGTTTCAAGACCGACTATCGAAGTGGTACAGATCGAAGCTGGCAAACCTTTCATTTTCACAGCAGAAGTTGCTGTAAGACCGGAAGTAAAACTTGGCAAATACAAAGGCGTACAGGTAACAAAGATCGATACAACAGTATCTGATGAGGAAGTTGCAGCAGAGCTTGAAAAAGAGAGACAGAAGAACTCCAGAACTGTTACTGTAACAGACAGACCGATCGCTGAGGGAGATACAGCAGTGATCGATTTCGAAGGATTCGTTGATGGTGTTGCATTTGAGGGCGGCAAAGGAGAGAATCATCCGCTTGAGATCGGTTCCAACTCTTTCATCGATACATTCGAAGATCAGTTAGTAGGAAAGAATGCCGGAGATGAAGTAGACGTAAACGTTACATTCCCGGAGAAATATCAGGCAGCAGATTTAGCAGGAAAACCTGCATTATTCAAAGTTAAGATCCACGAAGTAAAAGCAAAAGAACTTCCGGAGTTAAACGATGAGTTCGCACAGGATGTATCTGAGTTCAATACTTTAGAAGAGTACAAAGAGGACTTAAAGAAACACTTAGAGGTTCAGAAAGAGGACGAAGCAAAACGCACAAAAGAGGATGAGGCAATCCAGAAGATCATTGACAAATCTACAATGGAGATTCCGGAAGCAATGATCAAAACCCAGTGCGAGAACATGGTAAATGAATTTGCTCAGAGACTTGCTCAGAGCGGACTTTCCATGGAGCAGTATATGCAGTTCTCCGGTCTTACATTAGACAAATTAGAAGAGCAGGTTCGTCCGGAAGCTGAGACACGTATTAAGAGCAGTCTTGTATTAGAGCAGATCGCAAAAGACGAGAACATCGAAGTAAGCGAGGAAGAGATCGACGCTGAGATCGAGAAAATGGCAAAAGCTTATGGCATGGAAGCAGACAAGCTCAAAGAATACATGGGCGACGCTGAGAAAGAATCCATGAAGAGAGATATTTCCGTAACAAAAGCAGTTGATCTTGTTATGGAGAACGTAAAAGAAAGAGCAAAAGCTAAGACTAAGAAAGAAAAAGAAGCGGAAGCTGAAGAAAACGCAGAAGAATAAGAGAGGCTTCGTCGAAAGCGGACAACATACAACAGACTGGCTCATTCGGGCCGGTCTGTTTAAGCATATAAGCAATAATTAAATTTTTATAAACAAAATGGATTGGAGGAAAACAAAATGAGTTTAGTACCTTACGTCATTGAGCAGACCAGCAGGGGAGAGCGTAATTATGATATTTACTCCCGTTTATTAAAAGACAGAATCATTTTCCTCGGAGAAGAAGTGAATGAGACAACAGCAAGTCTTACCGTAGCACAGTTACTTTTCTTAGAGTCAGAAGATCCTGGAAAAGATATCCAGTTATATATCAATTCCCCGGGTGGAATGGTAACAGCAGGACTTGCAATTTATGATACAATGCAGTACATCAAATGTGATGTATCCACGATCTGTATCGGACTTGCAGCAAGTATGGGAGCATTTTTACTTTCCGGCGGTACCAAAGGAAAGAGACTTGCGCTTCCGAACGCAGAGATCATGATCCATCAGCCGTCCGGCGGAGCAAAAGGTCAGGCGACAGAGATCCAGATTGCAGCAGAGAATATCTTAAAGACGAAAAAACGTTTGAATGAGATCCTTGCTGCAAATACCGGAAAACCATATGATGTGATCGCAGCAGATACAGAGCGTGATTATTATATGTCTGCGGAAGAAGCAAAGGCATATGGTCTGATTGATGATGTCATCACAAATCGATAGAATACGGAGAAACAGCAATTATGGCAGGAAGAAATGACGATAAATTCCGTTGTTCCTTTTGCGGGAAGACGCAGGATCAGGTTCGCAAGCTGATTGCAGGACCAAACGGTGCATATATCTGTGACGAGTGCGTGGATATCTGTGCTGAAATTATCGATGAAGAATTAGAAAATGATGAGGCAGCAGGTGAAGTGGCAGAGCCGGAAGAGCAGATTAATCTGTTAAAGCCGGAAGAGTTAAAGGCATTTTTGGATGATTATGTCATTGGACAGGATCAGGCAAAAAAAGTGCTGTCTGTGGCTGTCTATAACCATTATAAAAGAATCATGGCCGGAGATGACCTCGGTGTAGAGCTTCAGAAGAGCAACATTCTGATGTTAGGACCGACCGGTTCCGGAAAAACACTGTTGGCACAGACATTAGCGAGAGTCTTAAACGTTCCATTTGCAATCGCAGATGCGACCACACTGACGGAGGCCGGATATGTTGGAGAGGATGTTGAAAATATCCTTTTAAAGATCATTCAGGCGGCTGATTATAACATTGAACGTGCACAGCGCGGAATTATCTATATCGACGAGATCGACAAGATCTCCAAAAAATCTGAAAATGTATCCATCACCAGAGATGTATCCGGTGAGGGTGTACAGCAGGCATTATTAAAAATCTTAGAGGGAACTGTTGCGTCTGTTCCGCCACAGGGTGGAAGAAAGCATCCGCAGCAGGAGTTGATCCAGATCGACACGACCAACATCTTATTTATCTGCGGCGGTGCGTTTGACGGACTTGAGAAGATCATTGAGACCAGAATGGATCAGAAGACGATCGGATTTAATGCAGATATCCGTGACAAGAGAGATTACAATATCGGTGATGTGTTAAAACATGCACTTCCACAGGATTTTGTAAAGTTCGGGTTGATCCCTGAGTTTATCGGACGTGTGCCGGTAACGGTATCTTTGGATATGCTTGACAGGGACGCATTGATCCGCATTTTACAGGAGCCGAAAAATGCGCTGACCAAACAGTATCAGAAGCTGTTTGAGTTAGACGGTGTAGCGCTTGACTTTGACAAAGAAGCACTTGAGGCGATTGCAGATAAAGCGTTAGAGCGCAAGACAGGAGCGCGTGGACTTCGTGCGATCATGGAGGCTGTTACATTAGATCTGATGTACCACATTCCATCGGATGAATCTATTACACAGTGCCAGATCACAAAAGAGATGGTGGATGAACAGCTTGCGATCGAAGAACGTGAACTTGAAAAGATAGAGGAAAAACAGGTTGGATAATAAAGCGATGAAAATGCCTGCGGTGGCACTTCGCGGAATGGTCATCCTTCCGGGGATGATCGCACATTTTGATGTGAGCCGTGAAAAGTCGATTCATGCAGTAGAACAGAGTATGATGGATGAACAGAAGATCTTCCTTGTTGCACAGCGTGATGTGGAGCAGGAAGAGCCTGGCATCGAAGATTTATATCATATCGGTATTATTGCAGAGGTCAGGCAGGTCATAAAATTACAAAACAACATCGTCAGAGTTTTAGTGGAAGGAACAGAGCGGGCACAATTGTCCGCTTTTGTTTCTCAGACGGACTTTTTAGAGGTGGAACTCACGCGGTGTGAAGAAATTGATGAGGGATTGTCGGACGAGGCAAAAACGGCTATGGTGCGCAGTGTACAGGACACATTTGAAAAATATGTAACTGTCAACCCGCGTGTCGGAGGTGAAATGCGCAGACAGGTCAGGGAAGAAAAGAATCTGCCGAAGATCATGGATCTGATCGCCAACAATCTTCCTTTTTATTATGAACAGAAGCAGGAAATATTAGAGGCAGTTTCACTGACGGAGCGCTATGAAGTTTTGATGGCGCTTCTTTTAAAAGAAATTGAGATCACTGCGATCAAAAATGAATTCCAGGCAAAAGTAAAGAAACGTGTGGATAAGAACCAGAAGGAATATATCCTGCGTGAACAGATGAAGCTGATCCGGGAAGAACTCGGCGAGGATAATACGGAGTCAGATGCGGATGCCTATTTAGAACAGTTGAAAAAGTTAAAGGCAGACAAAGAAGTCAAAGAAAAGATCAAAAAAGAGATCTTACGCTTTAAAAATATCAGTGGAAGTTCTTCGGAGAGTGCAGTCAGCCGCGGTTATATCGAGACCATGTTAGAACTGCCGTGGAATAAGGCATCCAAAGATAACAAGGATCTGAAAAATGCAGAGCGCATTTTAAATGAAGATCATTACGGATTGGAAAAAGTAAAAGAGCGTATGTTAGAGTTCCTTGCTGTGCGTAATCTGACGAAAAAGGGCGAGAGCCCGATCGTATGTTTAGTCGGACCGCCTGGTACCGGAAAGACGAGCATTGCCCGTTCCGTGGCGCGTGCACTTGATAAAAAGTATGTTCGAATCAGTTTAGGCGGCGTCCGTGACGAGGCAGAGATCCGTGGACACCGGAAAACTTATGTCGGTGCGATGCCAGGACGTATTGTCAATGGTCTGCGCAGTGCCGGCGTGAAAAACCCACTGATGCTGCTTGATGAGATCGATAAAATGAGCAGCGATTATAAGGGCGACACTGCATCTGCCATGCTTGAGGTGCTCGACGCAGAGCAGAACTGTAAGTTCCGCGACCACTATATCGAGGTTCCGATTGATCTGTCAGAGGTACTGTTTATTGCGACGGCGAACTCTGTACAGGATATCCCGCGTCCACTGCTTGACCGTATGGAACTGATCGAGGTGAGCAGCTATACGGAAAATGAGAAGTTCCATATTGCAAAAGAGCATTTGCTGCCGAAGGTAAAAGAGAAAAACGGTTTAAAGCCGGAACAGTTAAAGATCAGTGACCGTGCGCTGCAAAAGATCATTTCCGGTTATACAAGGGAAGCAGGTGTGCGTAATTTAGAGCGCAGGCTGTCTGAAATTACAAGAAAATCTGCAAGGAAAGTATACGAATCCGAAGTCAAATGCGTAAAAGTTACAGGTCAGAATGTAGAAAAATATCTTGGAAAAGAGAGATATACGTTTGATCAGAAAAACGAGAACGATGAGGTCGGAATCGTGCGCGGTCTGGCATGGACGAGCGTCGGCGGTGATACGTTGGAGATCGAGGTCAACGTGATGCCGGGCAAAGGCGAAGTACAGCTTACCGGACAACTCGGAGATGTGATGAAAGAGTCCGCACAGGCAGGCTTAAGTTATATCCGTTCGGTAGGGGAAGAATATCATATTCCAAAGAAGTTTTTTCAGGAAAATGACATTCATATCCATATCCCGGAGGGGGCAGTGCCAAAAGACGGACCGTCCGCAGGTATCACGATGGCGACGGCAATGCTTTCTGCGATCACACAGACTCCGGTCCGTGCGGATGTCGCAATGACAGGAGAGATCACACTGCGCGGCAGAGTTCTCCCGATCGGTGGCTTAAAAGAAAAGATCCTTGCAGCGAAGAATGCCGGAATCAAAACGATCTGCATTCCGAAGAAAAACGAGAAGGATGTGGAGGAAATTTCCTCAGAAATCAAAAAAGGTCTTGAACTTGTATTTGTAGAGAAAATGCAGGATGTACTTAACGTGGCATTTGTAAAAAGACAAAAATAAGATTTTCTGCCGGCAAATAAAAAAGAATGTTTTAGAAATCATAGCAAGTGAATGAAGATAACAATGAGGAGACCAGCTATGAAAAGTCAACCATAAATTAGTAAAAAATTTCTTTTTCATATCGGTGGTAAAAAAGGGTAACTTTAATAGAGCTCCCTTAGGGTGCTTTTTCAAAATCTATCGATATTGGTATACAGACCTCTTATTTGAGGTTAAATTCGACATTGTCGGTGAGCATCTTCCAGATGACTCTGACAAGTTTGCCGGAACAATGCCCAAGTGCATTGTAGTGAGACCGGCCTTCAGCCCTCTTGGCATCATAATAAGCCTTGAAGGTTGCGTTGTTTCTGACAACGTTCCAAGCTGCATTTACAAGGGCATATCGTAAAACACGAGAGCCACGTTTGGACATCCTTGTTGTCTTAGCCTGAAAGTTACCAGACTGATAAACAGAAGGATCCAGACCAGCAAAAGCAAGCAGCTTGTTTGGATTGGAGAAACGGTGAATATCACCTATTTCACCAAGAATCATTCCACCATTGATATAACCGATACCAGGAATGGTCATGATGACAGAATCGTTGAATTTCATGATATCCGTCATCTCAGCTTCAATCTTTTCTAATTGGCTATCCAGTAACTCGATTTGTTGAATGGTTTGAGTTATCTGAATAGATATAGCGCTGTCGTTAGCACCGACAGACTTCTGTGCGAGAACTCTTAATTCTTTGGCCTGTTCTTTGGTAAAGTGTCCGTGTGAGTTCACTTTGAGCAGATTTGCCAGATGAGTCATATGCATGGAAGCAATCTCTTTTGGAGAAGGTGCTTCTTTTAATAAAGCATAGACAGCGTGTTGATGCAGACCGGATTTGAAAAAGTATTGAATCTCCGGAAAGACCTGATCAACATAGGTTGTCAGTTGAATTTTCAATCGGGTACGTTGCTTTATGGTTTTCTGACGGAAACGTCCCAATGCCTTAAGATCCATCATATCGAGATCGAAGAAGCTGACGAATCTGAGGTTGTCCTGTATCATAAGAGTTTTAGCAATCACGTAAGTGTCGACCTTATCTGTCTTAGTTTTGCGAACGTTATTTTTTCGCATTTGACAGGTTTTGATGGGGTTCAACACACACACTTGGTAAAGCTCAGTAACAAGGTATCGAACAAGGTTGTCACCGTAGTGTGCCGTTGACTCAAGACCGATGATGAGGCTGTTCTTATCGAATGATTCGAGTTTAGAGACCAGCAGTTGGAAGCCATCAGCGTCATTTGTGAATTTGAACGGCTCAATGATTATTTCACCGTCGGAAGAAATCGCAGCGGCGAAATGATTAAGTTTGGCAATATCAATGCCTACGTAAATTTTCATGAGGTTGTACCTCCCTTTCCTAAAGTCTGATACCATGATGTCCACCAACGATTATCATCGTAGACTTGATAGAAATAAGTACTCTAAGTGAAAAACACTCCGGCAACATCCAGCTAATAAACAATTCAGATAAAGGTAGTGGCAATACACTCCAGTTGAGTAGTCAAGCTACAGAAAACAAATCAAAAGTCCATAGTATCTGAATTGTATTGAACCACGATATTAAAAGAAAGGAAATATGTGATAATTAACTTCCTAATTATCATACAAGAATAACATGGTAATAAAAAATGTAAATCTGGAAATTGTCTGCGGTGTGACGAGTAAAGTGCCGGATACTGCATATGCGGAGGTAGCTTTTGCAGGAAAGTCAAACGTTGGAAAATCATCCCTGATCAATGCTCTGATGAACCGTAAAGCGTTAGCACGTACTTCTGCACAGCCGGGAAAAACACAGACCATCAACTTTTACAATATCAACGATGCCATGTATCTTGTGGATCTGCCGGGATATGGTTACGCAAAAGCATCCGAGGAAGTAAAGGCTAAGTGGGGAAAAATGATTGAGAATTACCTGCACACGTCCAAACAGTTAAAAGCAGTATTTCTCCTGATCGATATCCGCCACGATCCTTCCGCAAACGACAGGATGATGTATGAGTGGATGGTATATCAGGGATTTGCACCGATCATTATTGCGACCAAACTCGATAAGATCAAACGAAGCCAGATCCAGAAAAATGTCAAAGCGATCCGAGAGGGCTTAAACGTGCAGCCTGGCACTATGATCATTCCGTTTTCAGCAGAGACAAAGCAGGGGCGTGATGAGATATGGGAGCTGATCGATTCATTTGTGTTGCCGCAGGAGGATGCGCCATCCGTTGAAAATGCAGAAGAAAAATAAAATGTTCGCGGAGTTATACATTTATTCATGCCAATAGAATGTCTGCGGAGCGTGCATTCTATTGTTCAGGATAAAAGAATGTACGCAAAGCGAGCATTCTATTGTTTAAAAATATGTCAGAATATGGTATGCTGAAACTATAAAAATTTACAAAAAGCAGAAAATCTTAACAGGAAGCAAACTCTTATCAGATTGCGCCTGTATGAGGTTCATGCTAAAATAATCACTATGACGAAGAGTCAGTATCGGAGGATAGCCATGAAAAAGAAAAAAATCGTAATAGCACTTGGTCATGAAGCACTTGGTACCACATTACCGGAGCAGAAAGAGGCAACAAAACGCACTGCAAAAGCGGTTGCTGATTTTATCCGCGATGATTATCAGGTAGTCATTACACACAGTAACGGGCCACAGGTTGGTATGATCCATACAGCAATGAATGAGTTCTGCAGATTATATCCGGAGTATACCGCTACGCCAATGTCTGTATGTTCTGCAATGAGTCAGGGATATATCGGTTACGATTTACAGAATGCTATCCGTGCCGAGCTGCTGAATAAAGGCATTTATAAGACAGTTTCCACAGTTCTGACACAGGTTGTTGTCGATCCATATGATGAGGCTTTTTACAAACCAGGTAAGGTGATCGGACGTGTGATGACAGAAGAAGAAGCTGAGGCAGAGGAGAAAAAAGGAAATCATGTCACAGCAGTAGAAGGAGGATTCCGCCGTATCGTTGCAGCACCGAAGCCAATGGATATCGTTGAAATCGATGCGATCCGTGCATTATCGGATGCAGATCAGGTTGTTGTTGCCTGCGGAGGTGGCGGTATTCCGGTACTTGCACAGGACAATAATTTAAAAGGTGCGAGTGCAGTCATTGAAAAAGACCTTGCAGCAGGAAAATTAGCAGAACTTTTAGATGCTGACATGTTAGTCATTTTAACAAGTGTGGACAATGTATGTCTGAATTACGGCACAGAGAATGAGAAACCTCTTTCGACCATGACTGTTGCAGAAGCAAAACAGTATATGGAAGAAGGTCAGTTCGGAGAGGATGACATGCTGCCAAAGATTCAGGCTGCCATTGATTTTATTGGAGATTCCGCAATCCGTTCCGTACTTATTACAAAGCTGAACAAAGACGGCACCTATGTGAGCGGTGGACCGGGTACGATGATCACGAAATAAACTGCCATTTTTATGGTAATAATAAGACTGAATCGATTGCCGAAAATAAATTTTTTTACGAGGAAAAAAGATGTTTAGAAAAACAAAAATTGTTTGTACTTTAGGACCTTCAACAGATAAGGAAGGTGTATTAAAACGCCTGATCGAAGAGGGAATGAACGTTGCCCGTTTTAATTTTTCCCATGGTGACCATGAGGAGCAGTTAGGACGCCTTCAGATGTTACAGAAACTTCGTAAGGAATTAAAGCGTCCAGTCGCAGCACTGCTTGACACAAAAGGACCGGAGATCCGCCTGAGAGATTTTACGGACGGAAAAGTCGAACTTAAGGATGGACAGACTTTTACCCTGACAACCGATGAGATTATGGGAGATGCAAAACGTGTTTCCATTACTTATAAAAACCTGCCGGAGGATGTAAAACCGGGAGATCGCATTCTGATCGATGATGGTCTGATCGGAATGGAAGTAAAAGAAATCAAGGTGACATCTGGCGCAAAGGCAGATAAAGATGGCAATAAGCCAAAAGATATCATCTGCCAGGTGTTAAATGGCGGTGTGATTTCCAACAGAAAAGGCGTGAACGTTCCGAATGTAGAATTGTCCATGCCATATATCAGCGAAAAAGATTATGGTGATATCGTATTTGCGGTAGAGCATGATTATGATTTTATTGCTGCATCTTTTGTCCGTACCGCAGATGATGTGCTTGCAATCCGCAAGATCCTTGCAGAAAAAGGCGGCGAGGATATCAATATCATTGCAAAAATTGAAAATATGCAGGGTGTACAGAATATTGACGATATTATCCGTGTTTCCGATGGAATCATGGTAGCGCGTGGTGATATGGGTGTTGAGATCCCGTTAGAGGATGTACCGGTGATCCAGAAGATGATAATTAAAAAAGTATACGATGCAGGCAAGAAGGTTATCACAGCGACTCAGATGCTTGATTCCATGATGAAACATCCGCGTCCGACCAGAGCAGAGGCAACTGACGTTGCAAATGCAATCTACGACGGAACCAGTGCGATCATGCTCTCCGGAGAGACAGCTGCAGGTATGTATCCGATCGAGGCTTTAAAGACCATGGTGCGTATTGCAGTCCGTACGGAACAGGATATCAATTACTTACAGCGTTTTAAAATGCGCAAAACCATGAGCAACCCGGATGTGACCAATGCAATCTCCCATGCGACATGTACAATGGCGGGAGATTTGAATGCGGCAGCAATCATCACGGTAACAAAATCAGGACGTACCGCCCGCATGGTTTCCAAATATCGTCCAAACTGTCCGATTATCGGAGGATGTCTGACAGAAAAGATTTACCGTCAGCTTGCATTATCCTGGGGTGTGATCCCGCTTATGATCGAGGAAAAGACACAGGCAGAAGAACTGTTTGACTATGCAGTCGATGCAGCAGAAGCAGCAGGAATCATTTCCAAAGGAGATGTTGTTGTCTTAACCGCAGGAGTTCCTCTTGGTGTATCCGGTACGACCAACCTGATCAAGGTGCAGGTGGCAGGACATATCTTAGTGGAGGGACAAGGAATCGGAACACAGAAGATTTCTGCAAATCTCTGCGTTTGTCACAATGAAGAAGATCTTAAAAACTTTAAAGTCGGGGACATCATTGTTGCAAAAGATACCAGCAATGCCATGATGACACAGATGCGTGAGGCATCCGGACTCATCGTGGAAGCATCCGGTGAAAACTGCCACGCAGCAATCGCAGGATTAAGCCTTGATATTCCGGTTCTGATAGGTGCTAAACATGCGCTTGATGTCTTAAAATCCAGTGCATATGTAGAATTGGATTGTGAGAACGGACTTGTGACAGCAAATTAATTTGCAACAAATTTTGTTAACTGGAAATAGAAGATTAAAGTGAAAGAGAAAAGGATATGAAAGGCTCTAGAGAGGGTCTGCATATCCTTTTTTCCATATTCCGGTCCAGTATAGCAGATACAGGATTATGGCAGAGGTTCCATTACTGATTACAACGGAATACCAGACGGATGCCACTCCCATATGAAATACATTTGCGCATATCCAAAGAGACAACAGACGGAATAGCCATATCCGGGAAGCATCTACGAGCATTGTGATCAGTGTATGCCCACATCCCTGGAACAATCCCTGTGATACATTATAAAAAGCGTTTGTAAAGCACCAGAATGCAATAATGGATAAATAGTCTGCAGCCAGAGGGATGACTTTGGCATCTGTTGAAAAGAATGATACCATAGTCTGGGAAACAGGGCGTCTTGAAAAAATGAATCCCAGAATAAGTAAAAATAAGGTACACATTTTTAATGAATAATGGAAGGTTTTCTTCGCCCGCTCTGTGTTTCCGGCTCCCATATTTTGTCCAACTATAGTAGAAACGGCGGAACCGACACCACTGGCTGGCATTGTGATAAGACTGTTGATTTTGTTGCCAATACCATAGGCGCTGGTTGCAATATAACCATAAACATTTACATTTCTGGTCATGATCAGCGTACCTAGCTGCATGGTGCTGCCGCCAATCGCAGTTGGCAGACCAATTTTGATAATGGCGCGTATCATTTTCTGGTCAAAGACAAAATTTTTAAAAGAAATCCGTATGAGCTGATCTGATTTTGTAAGAAGGATCAGTCCAATGAGAGCGCAGGGGATTTTTGCTATAAGCGTGGCAAATGCTGCGCCTCCGATTCCAAAGTGGAACACAATGAGGAAAAGAGGATCTAATATCAGATTGATCATGATACCAAGCAGATTGAGAAGCATGGGTTTTACAGTGTCCCCCTGCGCCTGTTTCACGGCTGTGAATAAATTGATCATGAACAGAAATGGCATATCAAGGACCACAATTCTTAAATAAGTAAGACCGTACTCATAGACCACTCCCCTGGCACCGAGCCAGGTGACTAATGCCGGGGATATCAGCCAGCACAGTAATGCACAGATGAGGGAGAAGCCAAGGGACGTAATACAGATATGATTTGCCATTTTGTTTGCCTGTTCATCTTTTCTGGCACCAAGGTATTGCGATATAAGAATTGCACCTGCGGTTGTTATGCCGCTGCCAAAACTGTTAAGGATATTTTGAAATGGTGATACGAGCGTTATGGCAGACTGGTTTTCTGTTCCGATCCGTCCAAGCCAGAATGTGTCCGTAAGATTATACATCGACTGGATAAAACTATTGATCATGACCGGAACGGCGAGCATAAGGATTGCCTGGGACAGGTTTCCATTTAGAATCATATTTCGTTTATTTTCAGATATTTGTTTTGGCATAGGATCTCCTTGTGGATTTATAAAATATGTTGACAGGTTGTATTCATATGGTTCATAATATGACAAAAAAACAGTATATTCCTTGAAAAAAATGATAAAAACACATAAAAGTACAGAAAAATGGAGAATTATATGTTTCAGGATATGTCAAAAGATTTTGATATTAAGAAGATCAGAAGAAGTAATACGATATCTGAAAGTAACTGCGAGCCACATGTACATCCATTTCATGAAATTTTTTATCTTTCCAGTGGGGAGTGCACCAGCTTTATTGATCACAATATCTATAAGTTTGGAAAAGGTGATCTTGTAATCGTTCCGGGTGGCTGTCTGCATAAGACAGTATATACCGGGAAAGGAATTCATGAAAGGATTGTTATCAGTTTCCGGCAGGAGATTACGGATTGGATCAAAGAACAGATCGGAGCGGAATATCTTAAGAACTGTATGGTTCCGGGGGTAATCAATATACCGGAAAAACGCAGAAACTATGTGGATTCCCTGCTGGATAAGTTAATGTTTGAAAATGATACGCCGGACATATTATCAACGGCATTTATAAAAGCAGGACTTGTTGAACTTTTGCTGTTTATCATAAGATGCAAGGAGTATGAGGACAATGTTATAAAAGAGATTGATGTTGATAACCGAAAAATCCAGGAAGTTGCAACATATATTTTTGAACATTATACGGAAAATATTTTACTGGAAGATGTGGCGGATAAATTTGACATGAATAAGTCATTTTTGTCTAAGAGATTTAAGACAGCGACGGGGTTCGGGTTTAAAGAATATATTATTAATCTCCGGATACAGAATGCATGCAGGCTGCTGCTGGAAACGAATAAATCTATCACAGATATTGCTTTTGAATGTGGATTTAATGACAGTAACTATTTTGGGGATTCGTTTCGAAAGATAAAAGGTATATCACCACGCAAATACAGAAAAAATGAAACATTTTAGTTTGGGATACAAAAGAAGCCTTCATAAAAAGAAGGCTTCTTTTGTCAGGTAAAGACAGGCAGGGAGGTTAGCCCATCGTTACTTCTACATTTACATCTTTCTTCTCAGCCGAGAATGGAATCGTAGTTCCCTCTACCGGCTGTCCATCCACGATCATGGAAAGCACACCTTTTTCCACATGATTTGGATTCTTTACGGTGATATGGTAGCTGACACCGCGGAAATCACGTTTGGCGGTAAAACCATCTAATTTGGATGGAATACAAGGATCAACAGTCAGACCATCATAATCCGGGCGGATACCAAGGATAAACTGGGAAACATTGAGGAAGGTCCATGCGGCGGTTCCTGTCAGCCAGCTGTTCTTTGCCTCACCGAAGTTCGGGGCGTCTTTTCCGGCAATCATCTGGGAGTATACATAAGGCTCTGTGCGGTGGATCTCGCTGATATCCTCAATGTATGCAGGACAGGTTCTTGTATATACCTGCCAAGCACGGTTGCCTCTGCCAATTACAGTCTCCGCGATAGAGATCCATGGGTTGTTGTGACAGAAGATACCTGCGTTTTCTTTGTATCCTGGTGGATAAGAAGAAATCTCACCAAGTTCCACATGATATCTGTGGTAAGGCGGCTGTAACAGTACGATACCGTATTTCGTGTCGAGATATTTTTCGACGGATTCCATTGCCTTTAAGCAGCAGCCTTCCTCTAAACCAATCTCAGCCATAACACAGAAGCCCTGTGGCTCAATAAAGATCTTGCCATCTTCGCATTCTTTTGAACCGATCTTATTTTTGTAATGATCGTAAGCACGCAGATACCATTCGCCATCCCAGCCGGCATCCATAACGGTTTTTTCCATCTCTGCGATTGCTTTCTCTGCAAGTTCTGCTTCCTCCGTCATGCCCTGATGGCGGCAGATTGCTGCATAATCTTTTCCGTAGCGGACAAACATACCTGCGATAAATACGGATTCAGCATTCGGGCCTTCGGAAGGACCAAAAGTCTGGAAAGATTCACCCGGCTCAGTCGAGAAGCAGTTTAAGTTGAGACAGTCGTTCCAGTCGGCACGTCCGATCAGCGGTAAATTGTGCGGTCCCAGATGTTCCATTGTATAATGGAAGGAACGGCGCAAATGCTCCATGAAAGTGGTTGCTTTGGAAGCATCGCTGTCATATGGTGTCATCTCGTCGAGAATTGAGTAATCGCCGGTCTCTTTGATATAAGCTGCAGTTCCGGCGATCAGCCATAACGGATCATCGTTAAAGCCGCTTCCGATGTCAGAGTTGCCTTTTTTGGTGAGCGGCTGATACTGATGATAAGCACTTCCGTCCTCGAACTGGGTAGCTGCGATATCTAAGATACGCTCTCTCGCACGGTCAGGGATCAGATGTACGAAACCGAGCAGATCCTGACAGGAATCACGGAATCCCATGCCACGGCCGATACCGGACTCAAAGTAAGATGCGGAACGGCTCATGTTAAAGGTAACCATACACTGATACTGGTGCCAGATGTTTACCATACGGTCTAATTTCTCCTCACTGGAAGAAATGGTAAAATGGGACAGCAGTTCGTTCCAGTAATCTTTTAATTTGACGAGTGCTGCGTCTGCTTTTTCTGCGGTATCAAAACGGGAGAGAAGTTCATCGGCACGTTTGCGGTTGATGACTCCATCCTCAGCACGTCCAACCCATTTTTCCTCTACCGGATTCTCAACATAACCAAGTACGAAAACGTAGGTCTTTGTCTCGCCCGGAGCAAGAGATACTTCAAGGTGGTGGGAACCGATCGGTGCCCAGCCGCTTGCAACAGAATTCTTTGAAGTTCCGTTTACAACAACTTCCGGAGCAGAGTTTTCACCGTAAGCGCCTAAGAACGAGTCACGGTCTGTATCAAAACCGGCGATCGGAGCGTTGACAGCGTAAACAGCGTAATGATTTCTGCGCTCTCTGTATTCGGTCTTATGATAAAGAGCAGAACCGTGGATCTCAACCTCACCGGTGGAGAAGTTACGCTGGAAGTTGGTCATATCGTCCATTGCGTTCCACAGGCAGAACTCTACATATGAGAAAACAGAAAAATTACGGGTTTCATTGCTCTCATTGGTAAGGGAGAGTTTGCCGACTTCACATGTCTCACCGACCGGAACAAAAGAGGTAAGCTCTGCGGTCAGTTTATTTTTGGTTCCTTTAAATACGGAATAACCCATACCATGACGGCAGCTGTAAGCGTCCAGTTCTGTTTTGGAAGGCATCCAGCCCGGATTCCAGATCGTGTCACCATCTTTAATATAGTAGTAATGTCCATTGGAATCGAGCGGTACATTATTATAGCGGTATCTGGTCAGGCGGAGTAACTTTGCATCTTTGTAGAAACTGTAACCGCCGCAGGTGTTTGAGATCAGGGAAAAGAAGTTCTCGGAACCAAGGTAGTTGATCCATGGCAGTGGTGTTTTTGGAGATGTGATGACATATTCTTTGTTGGTGTCATCGAAATAACCGAATTTCATAATAAAATCCTCCATATACATAAATATTGATAAGTAACGATTTCGAAAACGATTAAGTTTTCATCCTTTAATAAAAAGTATATATTCAGAAAGAATAAAAATCAATACAAAACATTGAAAAACAGGCAAATATAGCAGATTAGACAAAAAAAATATACTTTTATGGATGAAAGCGACAATAGCTATTTTCTGATGAATAATTAAAATATTTTACGAAAACGTATAAGAATTAGATACAAAGTACTGAGATTACAGATAATTGGTCTAATATTTAATGTAAAAATGCACAAAAACTACTGCAAAAAAGTGTAAAAAGCGACGAATTGCCAAAAACCAGTTGCAATTTGCTTATGGATGACATATAGTAAAAGTACGAAAACGATTAAGAAATATTTCAGAAACAGGATTTCGTTTTCGAAGAGAAGCTGGAGGTTTCCATGGTATCATTAAAAACGATTGCAGAGAAATGTGGAGTATCTACTGCCACCGTAAGCAAGGCTTTAAATGACCAGAGAGATATCAGCGAAGAGACAAAGAGCCGTGTCAGAAAGACAGCAGAAGCACTTGGTTATTTTCCAAATGCGGCGGCGAGAGCACTAAAGACAAACCGTTCTTATAATATAGGAGTTCTCTTTGAAGAAGAGGCGGGAAGCGGTTTGACACATGAGTATTTTTCCGGAGTGCTGAATGGATTAAAAGTTCAGTCGGAGAAACAGGGATATGACATTACATTTATCAATACCTGTTTTGAAAATCGCAAGATGTCCTATTATGAACATTGCAGATACCGGAATTTTGAAGGAGTTGCGATCGTCTGTGCCGATTTCAATGACCCGGATGTCTTAGAACTGATGAATAGTGACCTGCCGGTCGTTACGATTGATTATGTACATCATAACTGTACGGCAGTCAGTTCCAACAATATTCAGGGTATGGAAGATCTTGTAAAATATATATACGGGCAGGGACATCGGAAAATTGCATATATTCATGGGCAGCAGGCTTCTTACGTTACGAAAGACCGGCTGGCAAGTTTCTACCGGACGGTGGATGAACTTGGTCTGAAGATTCCGGATGAATACATCCGGACAGCAGATTACTTAGAGACCAGGGAGGCAGCAAAACAGACAAAAGAGCTGCTCAATTTAGAAGATCCGCCAACCTGTATCATTTATCCGGATGACACCTCTTTAATAGGAGGAAGGAACGTCATCATAGAGATGGGACTTCGGATTCCGCGGGATATTTCGATTGCAGGATATGACGGAACGAGGATGTCGCAGTTGTTACATCCTCAGCTTACGACGATCAGACAGGACACAGAGCTGATCGGGAGTGAGGCAGCCAAGCGGCTGATTGGCTCCATTGAGAAACCGAGAACAACTCTCGTAGAGAGAGTCGTTATAGAAGGGATCTTAGTTGCAGGTAAATCTGTTGGACGCATTTAAATGTAGTTGCAGCTACATGCGGACAGCATTTTTGCAGAGATGTATGCGGAGAAGCGGCAGAAGATTCCGGACTATCTGCTTTCAAAGCAGCAAAACAACAAAAACAATGGTCAAAAGACCACATATTAAGGAGGAGGGTTTTCTATGAAGAAGAAAATCGTTAGCACATTATTATGTACAGCAATGCTTGTAACCATGATGGCAGGATGCGGCGGTAATAACGCAGCAAACACCAGCACAAACAGCGGAAACAGCAGCTCAGCAGATACGGGCAGCAGTGACGCAGCAACCACAGATGAGGCAGCACCGGCGACCGAAGCTGCAGCTTCAGATGCAAGTGCTTCAGATGAAGGAAAAGTACTTAACATCTACTGCTGGAACGAAGAGTTTAAGAGCCGTGTTACAGATCATTATCCGGGATATACTGAGGTGGATGCAACCACAGGTACGATCGGTGATGTAACTGTAAAATGGAACATTACACCAAACGATGACAATGCATATCAGAACAATCTGGATGCAACATTATTAAAACAGGCTGATGCATCAGCAGATGACAAGATCGATATCTTCTTAGTAGAAGCTGATTATGCATTGAAATATGTAGATACCGATTACACAATGGCAGTATCTGATCTTGGAATTACTGATTCAGATCTTTCCAAACAGTATCAGTACACCAAAGATGTTGTTACAGATTCTAACGGCGTATTAAAAGGTGTTTCATGGCAGGGCTGTCCTGGCGTATTATTCTATAACAGAGATGCAGCAAAAGCAGTATTAGGTTCTGATGATCCGGCAGAGGTTCAGAATTATGTGAAAGACTGGGATACATTTAATGATACAGCAAAGAAGATGAAAGATGCCGGCTACACCATCACATCTTCCGTAAATGATACATACCGTGTATATTCCAACAACGTTTCTTCCAAATGGGTTGTTGATGGCAAAATCAATATTGATGATAACATTATGAAATGGGTTGATGATTCCAAAGAACTTGTAGATGCAGGCGAGACAGGAACATACGAACTGTGGAGTGATGACTGGAAGAAAGGTTTCTATCCGGAAGGAAATGTATTCTGCTACTTTGGACCTGCATGGTTAGTAAACTTTTCAATGGCAGCAGATACCGAAGGCAGTATCGGTTACAACGGTGGCTGGGGCGCAACCGAAGGACCGCAGGGCTTCTTCTGGGGTGGTACATGGATCTGTGCAGCAAACGGAACTGATAACCAGAGCCTTGTAAAAGATATCATGCTTCAGATGACAACCAATGATGATGTTATGAAAGATATCATCGAGAAAGATGACGATTTCGTAAATAACCAGGATGTAATCGCTGAGATGGCTGACAGCTCTTATTCAAGCAAGATCTTAGGCGGACAGAATCCACTTGGTATTTACAGCGCAGGTGTTTCCAAACTTGATTTAAGCAACCTTTCTGCATACGATCAGGGATGTAACGAAGAGTTCCAGAACGCAATGAAGAACTACTTCGAGGGAACTGCTACAAAAGAAGAGGCATTAGATCTGTTCTACAAAGCAGTTGTAGAGAAATATCCGGAGTTAACATACTAAGCAGACGAATGGTATAAAAAATGATTTGATGCCGCGCCTGCCGGACCGTAAGGGAGGCGGGCGCGGCTCATTTTATATCCAAATTTGTGTAAAAACTGTAAGCGCAGAGCTGACAGCAGACTTACACAGGGTAAAGGTGAGGGATGCTGTGAGCTCTGTGGGCGAAAATTATGCACTCTGGAAAAGGAGGTCAGGTTGTTATGAAAAAAAGCAGTGGAAAGGTAGTAAGATACAATAAATGGGGATATATCTTTTTGATTCCTTTTATTGTAGTATATGTTATTTTTCAGCTGATTCCGTTGATCAGCACTATTTACAACAGTTTCTTTGAAAACTATATGTCAGGACTGACGCAGGTCGGACCGAATTTCGTCGGACTTGCAAACTATAAAAAGCTTTTCTCCGATGGAGATATCTGGATTTATACCAAAAACACCATGTTATTATGGATCATGTGTTTCATACCACAGATCATTTTGTCACTGGTACTTGGAGCATGGTTCTCTGATGTACGTCTCAGATTAAAAGGAACCCGTTTCTTTAAAACAGTCGTATATCTGCCAAACCTGATCATGGCATCTGCATTTTCCATGTTATTCTTTACATTGTTCTCCGATGGAGGACCCATCAACTCGATGCTGATGCAGATCGGATTTATTGATACACCGTACAAATTTTTATCCAATGCGGGCAGTGCAAGAGGGCTGATCGCGTTAATGAACTGTCTGATGTGGTTTGGTAATACAACGATCCTTTTAATGGCAGGTATGATGGGTATTGATACCTCTTTGTTTGAGGCAGCGGAAGTTGATGGTGCAACTTCTTCCCAGGTATTCTGGCAGATCACATTGCCATTGTTACGTCCGATTCTTGTATATGTGGTTATTACATCTCTGATCGGTGGTTTACAGTTATTCGATGTACCGCAGATCTTAACCAATGGAACCGGTGACCCGATGCGTTCTACCATGACGCTGATCATGTTCTTAAATAAACATCTCTACAGCAAGAACTATGGTATGGCTGGTGCATTGTCAGTTGTTCTGTTTATCATTACAGGTATCTTAAGCCTGGTAGTATTTAAGATAACCGGCAATGATAAGAGGAAGGGGTGAAGATCATGAATGAAAATCGTAATCTGAAAAAAGGTGTAGGAATTCATGCAAGAAGACTGATCGCATATATCGTACTGATCATTGTTTCCATATTGTGTCTGTTCTGGTTTTATGTACTGTTTATCAATGCAACCAGATCAAACGGTGAGTTACAGTCAGGTTTTACGCTGGTTCCGAGCAGCCATCTGTGGGAAAACTGGAAGAATTTGAGAAATGGAACGCTTCCGGTATGGAACGGTATGTTCAACAGTCTGATCGTTTCTTCGCTCAGTGCAGTACTCAGCGTATATTTTTCAACGATGACAGCTTATGCGATCCATGCATATGATTTCAAACTGAAAAAATACATTTATCCGTTTATTTTGATGATCATGATGATTCCGACACAGGTAACTGCACTTGGATTTATCAAACTTGTTTCCAACATGAACTTAGAGGATTCCTTTATACCTCTGATCGTGCCGACGATTGCGGCTCCGGTTACATTTTTCTATATGAAACAGTATATGGAGAGTACACTGCCGTTGTCACTGATCGAGGCAGCACGTATCGATGGTTCCGGTGAATTCCGTACCTTCAATGCAATTGTAATGCCACTGATGAAACCGGCAATTGCTGTGCAGATGATCTTCACATTCGTAAGCAGCTGGAACAACTACTTCACACCGGCATTGATCTTACATGATGACAAGAAAAAAACACTGCCTATCTTAATCGCACAGCTGCGTGCGGCTGACTGGCTCAAGTTTGATATGGGGCAGGTATATGTGATGATCGCATTTTCCATCTTCCCGGTTATCATTGTATATCTGATCTTATCCAAACACATCGTACAGGGTGTTGCACTTGGAAGCGTAAAGGGTTAATAAACGGATTGCTGTACTACATAAAAATGAGACTGCCATATGGGTGGTCTCATTTTTTAACTCTTATTTTTGATGAAAATCTTTGACAATGTCACTGGTAAATAAGCCGGTTGTGTGCTATACTATTATCTATGATTAGTAGAAATAAAGGATCGGATGTGTTGGGGTACATGGGTGCAGACAAGAACGGACAGGCTGGATCTTTGTAAAATACACATAGAAATGGAGAGGAATATGACAGAGACAGGATTATGGATTTTTCTGATTTGTTTACTTGTAGTAGTCATCATAGCGACTGTGGTTGCAGTAGTGTCAGCAGTATCAGGTGCTACGGCAGCGATCGTGGATGATGAGGAATCAGAGGAAGAGTAGGAATACAGCAGGTATAAGAGAAAAGCCTCTTGTCAGTTTTGTATAGGTGTATAGCTGACAGGGGCTTTTTTGTGCACAGGATTCTGCCTTAATCAGCAATCTAAAAAAATATAAACTGGTACGAAAGTCTTGCAATCCATTTTGAAACAGGTAAACTAAATATATTGTGGCAAAATATTTGCTGCCAGGTGTTTATTACAAATGTCTTGCGTATTCAGGTGGAGGGACAAAAGAGAGTGTTGTCAAAATTAAGTGTGAAGAAACCGTATACTGTGATCGTAGGCGTGATCTTAGTCATTGTGTTAGGAGCCGTATCCCTAACCAAAATGACCACAGATCTACTGCCGGATATGAGTCTGCCATATGCCTTAGTCATTACGACGGATATGGGGGCAAGCCCGGAGAAAGTGGAATCCGATGTGACAGCACCTGTCGAGGCATCCATGGCGACGACTTCGAGCATCAAAAATGTGAGTTCTGCCTCCTACGATAATTATTCGATGGTGATCTTAGAGTATGAGCAGAATGCCAATATGGATTCGGTCATTATCGAGATCCAGCAGAAATTAGACCAGTTAGAGGGCAGTTTTCCGGATGGTGCCGGGAAGCCGATGATCATGCAGATCGACCCGGATATGATGCCTGTAATGGTGGCATCTGCCGATGTGGAAGGCATGACGCAGTCAGAGATTTCGGATTATGTGGAAAATGAACTTTCGCCGGTGCTTGAGAGTATCGACGGTGTGGCATCTGTTTCTACAACCGGAACTGTGGAAGAGAACATTCATGTCACATTAGATCAGGATAAAATCGATGCACTGAATCAGAAGATCCAGAGTAAGATCGAGGAACAGTTTACTGAACCGCAGGAACAGCTCGATCAGGCTGCCGAGCAGGTGGAGAGTGGACGCAGGCAGATGGAAAGCGGAAAAGATCAGCTTGCAAACCAGCTTGGACAGGCAGAAAATGAAGTGATCAATGGTAAGTCACAGGCGTTTGTGGCAGAATCAGATCTGAGTCAGAATTATACAGTATTGAAAGCGACCGATGAGCTGATAAAGCGGGCAATCCCGGAACTCCAGAGTATTTATGAACAGGGAATGGGATTAAAAGCAGACATTGAACAGGCACAAAAAGAAGCCCAGATGAACAGTGACGATGGAAGCAGACGTATAGAAGAACTTTTAGAGGAGGCGAAGATTTCCGGAGATCAGGAACAGATCAATCAGATCCTTGCGATGACCGGGGAAAATCAGGAGAGCATTGCGGAAGCAGGAAAACGTCTGGAATTATTACAGGAAGAACTGTTAGAACTGAATACATCCTTAAATCAGCAGTGGGCAGATCAGTTAGCAGCGTTAAATGTGAGTCTTAGTTCGATCGATGATATTCCGCAGGTGATTACGCAGCTGTCACAAAAACAGGTTGAGATCCAAACAGCAATGGCAGCTCTGCAGACTGCACAGGAACAGGTTACAGATGGAAAAACTACCTTAGATGATGCGTATGTAACGTTAAACCGGATGGAGATCGACGGGATCTTAGAGATGAGTGAAGCGTCTGCACAGCTTGCGGTCGGGGAAGTCCGGTTAGAGCAGGGACAGGAAAAATTAGACGAGTCAAAGCAGAGCGCGCTTGATTCTGCAGATCTGAATCAGATTTTGTCGGTGGAAACATTAGGCGGAATATTGACAGCACAGAATTTTTCCATGCCGGCTGGCTATGTCAATGAAGATAAGAAACAATATCTGGTGCGTGTCGGGGACAAAGTTTCGTCGGTGGAGAAACTAAAAGATCTTGTGCTTGTGGATGTAGGACTGGATGGAATCGAGCCAATCCGCTTATCGGATGTTGCAGAAACAGAAGTGGTGGACGATACGGGAGATTCCTATTCCAAGGTAAACGGAAATCCTGCGATTATGCTTTCCATTGAGAAGCAGACCGGGTACTCTACCGGGGATGTAACAAAACGGATCAAAACCAGATTTGAATCACTGGAAAAAGAAAATGACAAACTTCACATGACGATTTTGATGAATCAGGGAGTTTACATTGATACCATTGTGGAGTCAGTCATGGAAAATATGATTGTAGGTGCAATTCTTGCCGTACTTATTCTGATTCTGTTTTTAAAGGATATCAAACCGACTCTGGTGATCGCATGCTCTATTCCACTCAGCGTGGTTTTTGCAATCGTTTTGATGTATTTTACCGGAATATCGTTAAATATCATTTCATTGTCCGGTCTTGCGCTTGGCGTCGGCATGCTTGTAGATAATTCGATTGTCGTGATCGAAAATATTTACCGGCTCAGGAATCAGGGATTATCGATCCGGAAGGCAGCAGTTGAAGGAGCAGGACAGGTGGCAGGAGCTATTTTTGCATCCACGCTCACAACGGTCTGTGTGTTTGCGCCGATCATTTTTACGGAGGGTATCACAAGGCAGCTGTTTGTGGATATTGCACTCACGATCGCCTATACGTTAGCGGCAAGTCTGATTGTGGCGCTGACGTTTGTACCGATGATGGCATCCGGTGCGCTGAAGAATACCAGGGAAATCAAACATCCGTGGTTTGACCGCATTTTAGATGGATATGAAAAAGTTCTGCGTGTGGCACTGCGGTTTAAACCGATCGTACTGATCTGTGTGGTAGTTTTTCTGGTGGCAAGTGTGACGCTTTCCGTTTCCAAAGGATTTACCTTTATGGACATGAATATGGAGACAGAGCAGCTCACGGTCACGGTTTCAGCGAAAGAGGATGAAAAGCTGACATTTGAGGAACTGACGGAGCGCGCGGATGAGGTTGTGGATAAGATCTCTGGCATCTCCGGTGTGGATTCGATCGGAGCCATGGCAGGCGGCGGTGGAATCATGTCGATGGGCGGCAGTACGGACAGTGTGACCATGTACGTGCTCATCGATGATTCCGGGGCGACTGGCAGTGAGATCACTGCCTCGATACAGGCGCTTACAGCGGATCTTGACTGCGACGTGAATACGGACAGCTCTGCGTCGGATATGAGTTCCTTTTTCGGAAGCGGTATTTCCGTGCGGGTCAGCGGAAAAGATTTAGATAAGCTGCAGAAACTCGCAGGGCAGATCGCAGAAGTCGTGGAAAAGACGGAGGGCACTGTAGATGTGGACGATGGTCTTGGAGATACGACACCGTCTTTCACGGTAAAAGTGGACAAAGAAAAAGCTGCAAAATATGGCATGACAACAGCGCAGGTGTATCAGCTTGTCTATAAACAGCTTGCATCGAATACGTCATCCACAACGATCTCGACGGATTTAAAAGACTATAAAGTATATGTGCAGAGTGGGGAACAGGCGGATGTCACGCCAGGGGATATCCGTAAGCTGACATTTCCTTATACAGACCGTATCAGCGGAGAGACAACAGATATTCCCCTGAAAGATATCGCAGAGTTTGAGGAAGGTGAGTCCTTAAATGTGATAAACAGAAGCTCGCAGACGCGCTATATCAGCGTGACAGCCGGTGTGGATGAAGATCACAATGTGACGCTGGTAAGTAACCAGATCCAGAAAGGATTAGATAAGATCAAGCTGCCGGATGGATATGAGATCTCCATGACCGGGGAGGATGAGACGATCCGGGATGCGATGAACCAATTGTATCTGATGCTGATCTTAGCGGTGGTATTTATTTATCTTATCATGGTTGCACAGTTCCAGTCATTTTTGTCGCCTTTTATTATTATGTTCACGATTCCGCTTGCATTTACGGGAGGTTTCTTTGCTCTGTTTGTGACAGACAATGAAGTCGGCGTGGTATCCATGATCGGATTTGTCATGTTAGCGGGTGTCATCGTCAATAACGGAATCGTGTTAGTCGATTATATCAATCAGCTGAGAAGAGAGGGCATGGATAAAAAGGAGGCGATTGTCACAGCCGGAAGAACGAGACTGCGCCCGATCTTAATGACGGCACTGACCACGATCCTTGCAATGTCCACGATGGCGATGGGACTTGGAAGCGGTTCGGAGATGATGCAGCCGATGGCGATCGTGACAGAGGGCGGTATGCTATATGGAACGCTGCTGACACTGATCGTGGTGCCATGTATCTATGATCTGTTTACGAGGAATAAGAGTATGGTGGAGGAAGAGATCTAAAAAAACAGTTGACAAACCCCGCGTCCCCTCGTATGATAAAAACAGCAAAAAACAAAGGTTGTGAGAAAGAGGAGTACACATAAACTCTTTGCAGAGAGGGAAGTTCACCGGCTGAAAGACATCCCAGAGAAAGATATGTGGAAGGTAGCTTTTGAACCGGAATGCTGAGAAAGCATAGCTGTATGACAGGATATAAGAACAGGCATTGCAGATATGCACAGGTATTCACGACTCATCCACGTTACAGGATGACCGGTCAGATATGGAACTGGCTGGACATGAGCACCAACAAAGGTGGTACCGCGATCATATTCGCCCTTTGTATTCCGTATGGAATACGAAGGGCTTTTTTTAATTCATAGGAAATTATGTCCTGTGAATCAAAACCGCCTATCTATCAGAACTAAAAAAGGAGAACAGATTATGTGTCAGAATTGCAGTAAAGAATTAGCAAAGACCTACGATCCAAAAAGCATTGAAGACCGTTTATACAAAAAATGGGAAGACAACGGCTATTTCCACGCCGAAGTTGACCGCAGCAAAAAGCCGTTTACCATCGTGATGCCGCCGCCAAACATCACAGGACAGCTTCACATGGGACATGCTCTCGACAACACCATGCAGGATATTTTAACACGTTATAAGAGAATGCAGGGTTACAACGCATTATGGCAGCCGGGTACAGACCACGCTTCCATCGCAACAGAAGTGAAAGTAATCGAGAACCTGAAAAAACAGGGAATCGACAAGCGTGATCTCGGAAGAGAGGGATTCTTAGAAAAATGCTGGGAGTGGCGTGACGAGTACGGCAGCCGCATCATCAACCAGTTAAAGAAAATGGGATCTTCCGCAGACTGGGAGAGAGAGCGTTTTACGATGGACAAGGGCTGCTCTGAGGCAGTACTTGAGGTATTTGTAAAATTATATGAAAAAGGGCTGATCTACAAAGGTTCCCGTATCGTCAACTGGTGTCCGGTATGTAAGACTTCCATCTCAGATGCCGAGGTAGAGCACGAAGAGCAGGACGGATTCTTCTGGCACATCAACTATCCGGTTGTCGGCGAAGAGGGAAGATTTGTTGAGATCGCAACGACAAGACCGGAGACATTGTTTGGTGATACCGCAGTTGCAGTGAACCCGGACGACGACCGCTACAAAGACATCGTCGGAAAGATGTTAAAACTTCCGATGACAGACCGCGAGATCCCGGTGATCGCAGACGCTTATGTTGACAAAGAGTTCGGAACCGGATGTGTAAAGATCACACCGGCACATGACCCGAACGACTTTGAGGTTGGAAAACGTCACAACTTAGAGGAGATCACCGTCATCAACGACGATGCAACAATGAACCATTATGCCGGAAAATATGAGGGCATGGACCGCTACGAGTGCAGAAAAGCACTGGTGGAGGATCTTGAAAAACAGGGACTGCTTGTAAAAGTAGAGCCGCATTCCCACAACGTAGGAACCCATGACCGCTGCGGCACAACCGTTGAGCCGATGGTAAAACAGCAGTGGTTTGTAAAGATGGATGAACTGATCAAACCGGCTGTGGAAGCAGTGAAAAACGGAGACATCCAGTTACTTCCAAAACGTATGGAGAAAACATACTTTAACTGGACTGACAATATCCGTGACTGGTGTATTTCCAGACAGCTCTGGTGGGGACACCGCATCCCGGCTTATTACTGCCCGGACTGCGGTGAGATGGTGGTAGCAAAGGCTGCACCGGAGAAATGTCCGAAATGCGGATGTGATCACATGGAGCAGGATCCGGATACTTTAGATACCTGGTTCTCATCCGCACTCTGGCCGTTCTCCACATTAGGCTGGCCGGATAAGACAGAAGATCTGGATTACTTCTATCCGACCGATGTACTTGTAACCGGATACGATATCATTTTCTTCTGGGTCATCCGTATGATTTTCTCCGGCTATGAGCAGATGGGCAAAGCACCGTTCCATACCGTATTGTTCCACGGACTGGTTCGTGATTCCCAGGGACGCAAGATGAGTAAATCTTTAGGAAACGGTATTGATCCGCTCGAAGTAATCGATAAATACGGCGCAGATGCACTCCGCCTGACACTGATCACCGGAAATGCACCGGGAAATGATATGCGTTTCTACTGGGAGCGTGTTGAGGCATCCAGAAATTTTGCCAACAAAGTATGGAATGCATCCCGTTTCATCATGATGAACCTTGAGGGAAGCGAGATCAAGGAGCCGTCACTGGGTGAGTTAAAACCGGCAGATAAGTGGATCTTATCCAAGGTAAACACACTTGCAAAAGACGTGACAGAAAATATGGATAAGTACGAGATGGGAATCGCCGTACAGAAAGTTTATGATTTCATCTGGGATGAATTCTGTGACTGGTACATTGAGATCACTAAGACTCGTACTTATAATAAAGAAAATGATCCGGCATCTGCAAACGCAGCATTCTGGACATTAAAGACCGTACTGACAGAGGCATTAAAACTGCTTCATCCGTTCATGCCGTTTATCACAGAAGAGATTTTCTGCACACTGCATCCGGAAGAAGACACGATCATGCTTGCAAAATGGCCGGAGTACCGTGCTGACTGGAATTTCCCGGCAGAGGAAGAAATGTTAGAGCACTGCAAGGATCTGGTAAAAGGTGTCCGTAATGTGCGCACAGAGATGGATGTTCTGCCATCAAGAAAAGCGAAAATCTTTATTGTTGCTGAAGATGCCGCTTTGCGTGATTCCTTTGAACTGACCAAAGAGGCTTATGCAAACCTTGCCGGAGCAAGTGAGGTCATGGTGCAGCAGGATAAGACAGGCATCGGGGAGGATGCAGTATCTGTTGTGATCCCTGGCGCTACACTGTATCTGCCATTAGAAGATCTGGTTGATTTCGAGAAGGAAAAAGAGCGTCTGTTAAAAGAGCAGGCACGTTTAGAGAAAGAGCTTGCACGTTCTAAGGGAATGCTTTCGAATGAAAAATTCTTAAGCAAAGCACCGGAAGCAAAAGTGCAGGAAGAGAAGGACAAACTTGCCGGATACGAACAGATGATGGAGCAGGTCAAAGAACGTTTGGCACAGATGTCAAAATAATTGCAAGATAATGAGCGCAAGAACGGCGAATTGTATCATGTGCTGATTTTGCACATGATATAATAAGACTGCCGAGCGAAGCTCGTGTAGATCATGATCATGAAGCATTGCTTCATGATATAATAAGAAGGAGCTATGCACGATGGGTATCATCTTTACTGGTCAGCCGGTAAAGTGGTGCCTGCCTTGTATAGCTCTTTTTGGTAAAATAGCACCAAAAAGGACGCGTTGTGTTAAAGAATTTACTTGAAAAAGCATAAAAGTACTAGTATTATATAGGATAAGGAATATTCTACGTTACTATGTATACATACATCAGAAAGAATTGGGGAGCACGCCTATGGTAACAGAAGAAAAACCAATCGTACGGATGACGGCAGATAGCATGGAAGCGTATGTTATGCTTATAACACCAGACGATGGGGGAGAATATACAATTGAATCATTGCAGAAAGCATTGGATGACAGAGGTGTCAAGTACGGAATAGATGAAGCAGCGTTGACGGAGCTGATTGATGAAAAAAAATATGGTGTGGAGACGTTAGTTGCGCAGGGAACAGAGCCGGTAGACGGAAAAGACGGTTATTATGATTACAATTTTAACTGCAACTTTGATAAAAAACCGTTGATGCGGCCGGATGGAACCGTGGATTACTGGTCTGTAAAGTCGATAGAGTCTGTGGTGCAGGATCAGGTGATCGCGGAGTACCATCCTTGTGTGGAGGGAATGGACGGCAAGACAGTCACTGGAAAGCCGATACCTGCAAAGCGGGGAAGAGAACAGCTTCCACTGAAAGGAAAAGGATTTGAACGCAAGGATGATAATACCTATGTTGCGCTGATGAGTGGTAAGATCGAGACACAGAATGACAGGGTTGTGATCCTTCCGGTACATGAATTGTCCGGCAATGCAGATCTTTCCAGTGGCAACATTGATTTTCATGGTGATGTTGTGATCCACGGAAGCGTGGAAAGCGGCGTTATAGTAAAAGCAAGCGGTACGATCACAGTGGATGGAATCGTCGAGGCATGTACTTTAGAGGCAGGGAAAGATATTATTTTAAGAAGTGGAATGCTCGGTGGAAATAAGGCATCAGTAAAGACAAAAGGCAGTATTACCGCAAAGTTTTTTGAATTTACCCGTATTGAATGTGCAGGCGATATCCGTGCAGATGTGCTGATGGATTGTCAGGTACAGTGCTTTGGAAAGATCATCATGAATGGAAAACGCGGAAGCATCATCGGTGGCCTTACACATGGAGTGTGTGGAATCGAGGTTACGACATTAGGAAATGATGCCGAGAAAAAGACCGTTATTATGGCTGGTGCAAGTCCGGAAGGATATGCAAAACTCAGACAGTTGGAAAAGACGATTCAGGAGTTGAGTCAGGGATTGGCACAGATTGAAGAGGGGCTGCGCAAGTTTGAAGAGCTGGAAAAAGCGCGTGGAGTCAGCTACAAAGACGATCCGAGGCGAGTGACATTGCTCCGTATCAAGATCCGTGATACTGCGACATTAGCACACAGCAAAGAAGAGGCAAAGCAGCTGCGCAATCTGATCGAGAGTGCGAGCGGTGCATGTGTTACCGTTTTGCGGGGGACTTATCCGGGAGCTGTGATCCAGATCGAGGATACCAAGCTGCTTGTACAGAATTATGTAAAAGCAGCTGAGTTTTACAAGCTGCAGGATAAGATCAAGACGAGAGAATGCTCATAAAACTGCTGTCGAATATGGCAGAAGTTTTACGAAAAACTTAATATAAATTTACTTGATTATTGTCACCACTATATTATAATATAGTGGTGATTCTTTTTGCCCTTAATTATGTGGTGGAGAGAAGAATCTTAAAATAGATGTTTGCCATAAACAAATGGCAGAAAAGGACAGGTCGATTATGATTAATTTTGAAGAAGAATTAAAGAATTTTAAACCGAGCTTAGAGGTAGAAGAGGCAGAACAGGCAATATATAATCATGAATTAACAGATATGACAGATGTTTTAAAAGAGATGATGCAGGAGTTAAAACATAATATGTAAGACATCTTTTGGAAAAGTCGAATGTAAATTCATGAAGTGAGGGAAAGAATGAAGTGCTATAATTGTGGAGCAAAGCTTGGAAGGGAAAATATCTGCCCTGAATGCGGCGTAAATGTAAAAATATATAAAAAAATTGTCATGGCATCCAATGAATATTACAATGATGCACTGGCAAAGGCGAGTGTCCGTGATCTTTCAGGAGCAATAGAAAGCTTGAAAACAAGCCTGAAATTCAATAAATTAAATATAGATGCAAGAAATCTGCTGGGACTCATCTACTTTGAGATGGGCGAAGTGGTGGAGGCATTGACAGAGTGGGTCATCAGTAAGAACTATCAGCCTGCTGAGAATGCCGCAAGTCGTTATCTGGATGAAATACAGAATAACAGATCAAGACTTGAGACAATCAATCAGACCATTAAAAAATACAATCAGGCGTTATTGTACTGCAGACAGGACAGCCGTGATCTTGCGATTATCCAGTTGAAAAAGGTACTGTCACTGAACCCGAAATTAGTCAGTGGACATCAGCTTTTAGCATTGCTCTATATTCAGGAGGGCAAATATGATCTTGCCAAGAAGTCTTTGCGCAACGCCGGAAAGATTGATGCAAATAACACGATCACACTTCGTTATTTAAAAGAAGTGAATGCAGGATTAAAGGAGAATACGCCGGGTAAGAAACAGAAGGAGGAACAGATTTCCTACCAGAGCGGCAATGAGACGATTATCCAGCCGAAGTATTTAAAGGACAATTCCGCAATGAGTACGATTCTTAATATGGTCATCGGTATTGCAATCGGTGCGGCAATTACCGGATTTCTGGTTGTACCGGGTGTGCGCCGTCAGGTGCAGAATGATGCCAAAGCGCAGGTGCTCGATGCGAATAACACTGTTTCGTCCAAGAATCAGGAGATCAGTACACTGCAGAAGCAGATTGATGATCTGACGAGCCAGATCACTGAGGTCAAGGACAGCGCAGAAGGTTCCGAGAATAAGATCAGCACATATGACCAGTTATTATCCGCATATGCATCCTATTCGGATGGAGATATTGAGACAGCAGGCAATGCGCTTGGCAATGTCAATGAGGAATACTTAAGTGACAGCGCAAAGAGTGTTTATGAGACGATTAATGCGCAGGTCAATGCTGATTATCTGGAGTCCTTATATAATCAGGGATACAGCGATTATAACAGTCAGAAATTTGAGGAATCCATCACCAGCTTGCAAAAAGTTGTGGACATGGAGGAAACCTACAAAGATGGATATGCACTGTACTATTTAGCACAGGCTTACCGTAAGAATAATGATCTTGAAACGGCAAAGACTTACTATCAGAAGATCGTAGAACTGTATCCGGGTACAGAGCGCGCGGCGAATGCACAGAATTACATCAATATTGAAGAGTAAAAATCATTATAAAAATTAAATAAAGATGATACAAAAGACGTCTAAGTGATATTAGACGTCTTTTTTTATTCATAGGGTATTGAAAGCAAAAGGTGACTTTTAAACCAATTAAAAAAGTAACAGGAAAGGAGCATTTATGGAAGAAAAGTATCAGTTAAAAGAAGGATGTCTGACGATACAGATGCCAAAAGAGTTAGATCATCATGAGGCGGGCAGGCTTAAGATGGAGGCAGATTTTCTGATCGGGGCATATCATGTCAGACGGCTTGTGTTTGATTTTCGGGAAACAGAGTTTATGGACAGTTCCGGGATCGGTGTGATCATTGGAAGATGCAAGAGCATGGGGTTTTCCGGCGGCGAAGTGGCAGCAGCCAATATGAATGAGCGCGTAAAAAAGATTTTTATGGTGTCAGGCCTGCAAAAGCTGATCCGGATCGATACGGTATAAAAATAGACACATGTAATTGACTTGGAAATGGGCCAGGCAGGGAATATCCGCCAGGAAAAGAGGAAATCAGCGAATTTACGCGAACAGTTGAAATAGACCAGACAAGGGAATGTCCGGTAAGAGAAATGGGATATGTGGGATTTTGGAAGAAAATAAGAATAAAAAGAGGAAATGGAGAATCGATATGCAGGCAGATCAGATTAATGAAAACGAAATGAAACTGGAATTTGATGCGCGGTCCGTGAATGAAGGATTTGCCAGAATGGCGGTGGCTGCGTTTGTGGCGGAATTAAACCCGACACTGGATGAGATTTCTGACATTAAGACAGCAGTTTCAGAGGCAGTAACAAATGCGATCATCCACGGGTATGACAGTCCGGAGGAGAAGGTGGAGGTGTCCTGTAAACTGTGCGGAAACCATGCAGAGATCACAGTGAAAGATCATGGTCACGGGATTGCGGATGTACAAAAAGCCATGGAACCTTTTTTTACGACGAGACCGGAACTGGAGCGTTCCGGCATGGGATTTGCTTTTATGGAAGCATTTATGGATGAAGTCGAGGTACATTCAGCACCCGGAAAAGGAACAACTGTTACGATGAAAAAAAAGATCGGTGCAGGGATGGGCGTCTGATATGGAGGGTTTTAAGGAACTGATGCAGCAGGCACATGGAGGAGATAAAGGTGCAAGGGATACGCTGATTGCAGGAAATCTGGGACTGGTACATACTATCGCAAACCGGTTTGAACACCGGGGACATGAGAGGGAAGAATTGTTTCAGATTGGATGTATTGGATTGATGAAGGCGGTTGATAAATTTGATCTCTCGTTAAATCTTGCATTTTCCACTTATGCAGTTCCGGTGATCATGGGGGAAATCCGCAGATTTTTAAGAGATGACGGTATGGTAAAGGTAAGCCGGACATTAAAAGAAAACGCTTATAAGGCAGGGAGGGCAAAGGAAGAACTGTGGGGGGAACTTGGAAGAGAACCGGGATTGCTTGAGATCGCAGAGCGGACAGGGTTGAGCAGCGGTGAGATCATTATGGCAATGGAGTCGGCAAGAGATGTGGAATCCATCTATCAGCCGGTCTATGAGAAAGACGGGGACGAGTTACTGATGGTCGATCAGTTGTGTGAAAAGGAAGAAAACGGAAGGGATGAACCGGAAAAAGAGGCAGTATTAAACCGGATGGTGATCGAGCAGCTCATGGAACTGCTCGATGAGCGGGAACAGAATCTCATCCGGTGCCGTTATTTTGAAAACAGGACACAGAGTGAAACAGCAAAAGAACTGGGAATGACACAGGTGCAGGTCAGCAGGCTTGAAAAAAAGATTCTGTTGTGTCTCAGAAAAAATTTAGGATCGTGTGATTCGTGATGTATCCGGTTGATTTTCCCAGATAAACATGTTAAATTTTATAAAATGCACAGGATTGTGTGCAGCAAAGCTGTGTAAAGTGGAAAACGGCATGAAAAAATAAGAATTTTGTGAAAAATAAGACTTTTGTACAAAAGAGAGGATTGACATGAAATACGAAAATTACATATTTGATTTATATGGAACTCTGGTGGATATCCACACAGATGAAGAAAAAACAGAACTCTGGGAGAAACTGGCGCAGTTTTACGGTTATTATGGTGCGGTTTATACTGCAGAGGAACTGAAAAACGCGTATGCGTGCCTCACGGGGCAGAAAGAGGATGCATTGCGGCAGGAGATGGGATCTGATGCAGCCATGAAAAAAGACGATGCACATGAAGCACATCCAGAGATCGAGATCGAGGAGGTTTTTCTTTCATTGTTTCAGAAAAAAGGGGTACAGGCAGACATAGAACTTGCCATTCATGCTGGACAGTTTTTCCGGATCCTTTCCACAGAATATATCAGACTTTATGACGGGGCAAAGGAACTTCTTGCGGCATTGCGTGAAACAGGAAAAAAAGTATATCTGCTTTCGAATGCACAGCGTATTTTTACGGCGTATGAATTGAAACTTCTGGGACTGGAGCCTTATTTTGATGATATCTTTCTGTCATCCTCGTGCAAAGTGAAAAAGCCGGATACGCGTTTCTTTCATCTTTTGCTGGATAAACATCACATTTTGCCGGAAGAGAGTATTATGATCGGAAACGATGCGGTCAGTGATATCAAAGGAGCAAAAGAGGTCGGACTGCATACATTCTACATTCATTCAAATATTTCACCGGACACAGAGAAGAAACCGGACGCAGATCATGTGCTGATGCAGATGGATCTGGCAAAAGTGCGGCAGATCCTGATTTCTGATTAATGTGACAGAAAAAAATGCCGATACATTTATAAAGGAATCGATTTTCACGGATGCAATAAATGGGGAATGAGTTTATGAATTTATCGATCAATGCAAACGGTTTTTCAAATGTACAGAATACAGCGGCAGGGCACAAAGCAGAGCAGGCAAATAAACAGGGAAAAAGCGCATTTTTTGCGGGAAGTCCGGTACTGACAACAAAAAATCAGATCGAACAGCGAAAAAAGATGGCACAGAAAAGTGCCTTAAAACTGGTGAAAGATGCGTGGGATAACGACCAGGCTGTGGAAAAAACGGTCGCATCGCAAAGACAACGCTATGCGGAATTAGACGCACAGCGGACGGAGGCAAAGAAGGCACTTGCCGGTTATGAAGACCAGGAAAAAACATTGAAGGAACAGTGCAACGTAGCAGACGATTCCAAAGAACAGCAGGATTTAAACCTGTTGGAAAAGAGACAGGAATACAGGCGCGGTGTGGGTGAGAAACTGACTAGGGATGAGTGGAAAAAGTTAAATGAGATCGATAAGCAGCCACTCACAGAGTACCAGAAACGGGCACTTGAGATCCATGCCCAGGCGGTAGAAGAAAAGGTTACGATCCGCGATACAACCAGTGGAATGCAGGCTGCCGTCGGCAATGTGAAGCGTATTATGATCGAAAAATTAAAGACACATGGAATGGTGGATGCGAAAAATGCTGCCGATGATATCATGGATGCTGCAAACGATGATGTGGTCTCCATGCTTGTCTCTGATGTGAAAGATGGCATTGATGAGAAGATGGAAGAGGCAAAAGAGGATGCAAAGGATGTCGCAGACGAAAAAGAAAAGCGTCAGGAACGTTTAGATGCCTTAGAGGAAAAACGTGCGGTAGAAAAAGCTCTGATCGAGGGCACCAAAGAGGCTGTGGACCGTGCAAAGGAAAAACAGCAGAAACATGAGGCACCGGATATGAAGTTAGATGAGATGCTGACACTCACGACAGAACATAAGCAGATGAACGGTGTGGAGCAGGGACTTGATGACATTAAAAGCAGCATGAAGGTTTTAGAGGCAGATTTAAAAGGAATCAAGGTTGACAAGGAGGTCTAGTACCGGTTATGGCAAAATACGAAAAAACAGAACGTCTCGAAAAAGTACCGATGGAGTATTTGTGGGAGGGACTTGTTTTATCAGATAATCTTTACAATTATAATGGAAGCGTACTTTTAGTGCCAAGCGGAGAAGTTATCACGAAAAGCAAACTTGATAAACTGATCAATTTCAGTGATGGCAACAATTATATTACAACATTCCGCGGATCTTATGAGTATATCATGAAGGGAAAAGACCGTCCGGCTGAAATACAGCAGAAAATGTTGGAAAACAGGACCGGGTATACAGAACTGCGCAAAGGCATCGACCATGTGCTTCAGATGAGTAAAAATGCGATGTTTGTCAATCATGCTGAAGTGGAAGGCATGATGGAGAAAGTATATGGCAGAATGGTATCCGTGGATGCGGGGGAGATTTTCCAGTGTATTACCGTGCCAAGACCGGTTGACGAGGCATTACAGAGACATTCCCTAAACGTTGCACTTTTAAACGGGATCATGGGACAGTGGTTAGGACTCGATGAAAAAGATATCCGGAGTCTGATTTTAACAGGTGTGCTTCATGATATCGGAAAGACGAAGATCCCGGAAGAAATATTAAATGCACCGCGGAAACTGACACCGGAAGAATTTGAGGTTATGAAAAGACATCCGCTATATTCTTTTGAACTGCTTGGGGATGATATCAGCGAGGATGTACGCTATGCAGTACGCTGGCATCATGAAAAGCTGGATGGAAAAGGTTATCCGGACGGCTTAAAGGCAGAATCTATTTCTTATTTTGCAAGGATTACAACGATTTCTGATATTTATGATGCGATGCTTTCTGCACGCAGTTACAAAAAAGAGAAGATTCCGTTTGATGTACTGCAATGGTTTGTAACCGAGGGCAGCAAAGGAATTGACCAGAATCTTCTCAATATATTTATCAAAAATATGGTAAAAGTATACAGACAACAGCAGGTCATCATGTCAGACGGCAGGGAAGGGTGCGTGGAATATATCCCATTAAACGATATGGATCATCCGATCGTTTCTGTCGGAGAAGAAGTGAGACAGGTGGATGAAGACTGGTACTGCGTACATATGGTTTAAGATTCTAAAGGATCTTCGCAGAGGGTAAAATGATTGCGCTCCGTTGTAAGGAGACCCTCCCGCTGCATTTTTGAGAGTTCTGCAGAAAGTGCACTGCGGTCTACATTCAGGTAGTCTGCGAGCTGCTGTCTGTTAAACGGAATTGTAAAATCAAGACTGTTTGCGGCAGCAGACTGCGCAGACAGATAAGAGAGTAGCCGCCCGCGGATTGACTTTGGTGTGGTGTGGAAGATTCTGCGCGAAAGCAGCAGATTTTTCCGTGCCGAAATAAAAAACAAATTGTGGATCAGGCGGTTGTGATGTGTGCAGCTGTTCGTGCAGGTGGTAAGCAGCCGTCCTATATTTAAAAATAACACTTCTGTCTTTGCAGCCGCAGAGACAACATTGACCATCAGAGGTTCTTTTGACAGACTCGCATAAGTTTCGGCGAAGAAAAAGCCGGGAGTTATGTCATCTAGTACACTGTGATTTCCCCAGACATCATCACTTTCAATCTGAACATTTCCGGAGAGCACCAGTCCCATCGAATGCACGCATTCTCCGGCATGATAGATGATCTCACCTTTTCCGTAGCTTCTTGTGACTGCACCGAGGCAGGAGAGCATTTCTTTGATTTCTTCCGGCGATTCGCCCGAAAACAGCATTGTCTGACTTAAAAACTGATAATCCATAAAAGAAAACCTTCTTTTTTCAAAAATTTTTAAAAATGTTGTTATGACAACATACTTTTGAAAAAAATTCTAGTATAGTGTACGAGTAATGTCAAGGGCACAGATGACAGGATGAGTAGCCTGAATCTGTGAACAGTAACCTGTGAACAGAACGAAAGAAAAAGAAAATGGAAGCGGAAAACAGGAGGAATTCATATGGTACGCAGAGTGATCCAGATAGACGAAGAAAAATGTAACGGTTGTGGAATTTGTGCGGAGGCATGCCACGAGGGCGCGATCGGCATTGTGGACGGAAAGGCAAAACTGCTTCGTGATGATTATTGTGACGGACTTGGCGACTGTCTGCCAAACTGTCCGGTCGGAGCGATCTCTTTTATCGAGCGTGAGGCAGCAGCTTATGATGAGGCAGCCGTACAGGAAAATAAAAAGAAAAAAATGCAGGCGATGGGACAGGCACTTTCCGGCGGATGTCCGGGTTCAAGAATGCGTCAGCTTGAAAGAAAACCTGCAGAAGAAAATCAGAATGCAGGTTTACCGGTCAGCTCCGAATTGCGGCAGTGGCCGGTACAGATCAAACTTGCACCAATCAATGCACCATACTTTGACGGGGCAAAACTTTTAATCGCAGCAGACTGTACCGCATACGCATACGGCAGTTTCCACCAGGATTTTATCCGTGGAAAAGTGACGCTGATCGGCTGCCCGAAATTAGATGATGTGGATTACAGTGAAAAGCTGACGGAGATCATCAGAAATAATGATATCAAGAGCGTGACGGTCGTTCGAATGGAAGTGCCTTGCTGTGGCGGACTGGAACATGCAGCAGTGACCGCATTAAAGAACAGTGGAAAATTCATTCCATGGAATGTTGTAACGATCTCAATTGACGGAAAAATTTTAGATTAAAAAGAAGGATAGTAGAAGGGAGAATCATATGTTTTGTTTTCAGTGTGAGCAGACAGCGGGATGCAGTGGATGTACAGGGGCAGCCGGCGTGTGTGGAAAGAAAAGCGTGACAGCGGATTTACAGGATGAACTGACAGGAGCACTTGTGGGACTTGCACATGCCTGCATGAATAATCCAAAGACAGAGCAGACAGACCGCATTATAATAGAAGGTTTATTCACAACGATCACGAATGTGAATTTTAATGATGAGACACTGCGTGAGATGATCGCCCGTGTCCGGGAAGAAAAAGGAAGAGTGGTGCCGGGATGTGCAGCCTGCATGTCACCGTGCGGCAATACCAGCGATTATGATATGAAGCGGATGTGGGAGGCAGATGAGGATATCCGTTCCTTAAAATCCCTGATCTTATTCGGAATCCGCGGTATGGCAGCATACGCTTATCATGCCATGGTACTCGGCTATACAAATGAGGAAGTAAACGACTTTTTCTACCGTGCATTATTTGCAGTCGGAGAGGATTTCGAGATGGAAGATCTGCTTCCACTCGTGCTTGAGACAGGGAAAGTAAACCTTACCTGCATGGAAATGTTAGACCGTGCCAACACAGAAACTTTTGGAACCCCGGTACCGACGGAAGTTCCTCTGATGGTGGAAAAGGGACCGTTTATCGTCATTACCGGTCATGACCTTTATGACTTAAAACTGTTGTTAGAGCAGACAAAAGATAAGGGAATCAACATTTATACCCACGGCGAGATGCTGCCGGCACATGCCTACCCGGAATTAAAGAAATACCCACATTTAAAAGGCAACTTTGGTACCGCATGGCAGAATCAGCAGAAGGAGTTTGCAAATATCCCTGCACCGGTTCTTTATACGACAAACTGTCTGATGCCGGTCAAAGAGAGTTATGCGGACCGCGTGTTTACAACGGAGGTAGTATCTTATCCTGAAATGGTTCACATCGGAGAGGATAAGGATTTTACACCGGTCATCGAAAAAGCGTTAGAGCTTGGCGGTTACAAAGAGGATACTGCATTTACCGGAATCAACGGTGGAACAAAGGTCATGACAGGATTTGGACACGGAACGGTACTCGGCGTGGCAGATCAGGTGATCGCAGCCGTAAAATCCGGTGATATCCGCCATTTCTTCCTGGTAGGAGGCTGTGATGGCGCCCGTGTGGGAAGAAATTATTATACAGAGTTTGTAAAACAGACGCCAAAGGATACCATGATCTTAACACTTGCATGTGGAAAATACCGTTTCAATGATCTTGACCTTGGAACGATCGGTGGACTGCCGAGAATCCTTGATATGGGACAGTGCAACGATGCCTACAGTGCGATCCGTGTCGCAGTGGCACTTGCGGAGGCATTTGACTGTGGCGTGAATGAGCTGCCGCTTTCCATGGTGCTTTCCTGGTACGAACAGAAAGCAGTCTGCATTTTACTGACACTGCTCCACCTTGGTATAAAAAATATAAAGCTAGGACCGACACTGCCGGCATTTATTTCACCAAATATCCTGAATTATCTGGTAGATAATTATGGAATCGCACCGATTACGACACCGGAAGCAGATTTAGCAGAGATCCTTGGATAAATCAATAAAATAAATGTTTTGGGAACCTTTCTGTCACCCTAAATGAGAAAAGGGGGTGTGAAAAATGATTTTTTATTTTTCATACTTCCTTTTTCTGGTTAAATGAAAAAATATACTGTATATTGTCGAATTTTGAGTTATAATAGATAATAAGTTTGTATTCAGGCTTGTCAGGAATGAGAATATTGTTTTTATAAAAAAGCACGAAATGGGGAATGGTATGGAAAGAATCTGGAATTTTTTTGAAAATATGAATGAATATGTTTATGTTGCAGATGCGGATACCCATGAACTGGTTTATATGAATAAAAAGATGAGAGATACTTATGGGATACATTCAAAAGAAGAACTTGCCGGCAAAAAATGTTATGAATTGCTTCAGAATTCAAGCCTGCCCTGTACGATCTGCAATAATGATGAACTGCAGGAGGGACAGTTTAAGGAGTGGCGGTATTTTAACCCGCTTTTAAATAAATACTTTAAAATTAAGGATACTGTTGTGGAGGACAATGGCAGACGATATAGAATAGAGATTGCTCTGAATATAAGTTCTCAGGAACATCAGAAAAATGTGGTACGCCGCTACGAAAAACTGGAAAAAATCGTTAATGAGGGACTGCGTCTTGCCCTTGGAACATCTTCTGCGGATAAATCGCTGGACATCATTCTGGAATATATAGGAAAGGCATTAGATGGAGAGAGGACATATATTTTTGAGCATAATGAGAATGGGTGCGATGACAACACTTACGAGTGGGTTGCAAATGGAATCAAGCCGGAGAAAGATAATTTACAGAACCTTCCACCAGAATTATGTGCCAACTGGTATCGGAATTTTCAAGAAGATAAAAACATTGTAATTGAAAATCTGGAGAACATCAGAGAGGAAGATTCGGAACAGTATAAGAATCTGAAACGTCAGGATATCCATTCACTGGTGGTTGTTCCACTTTATTGGGAGAAAAAGATCATTGGATTTTACGGAGTGGATAATCCACCGGCAGAATCATTAGATTATGTTTCCGATATGCTTCATATCATGGGATCTTTTATTGTTTCCTCCATTCGGAGAAGAAATCTGCTCCGTCAGTTAGAACGCATGAGTTATCGTGACCAGCTCACTCAGTTTGGCAATCGTTATGCGGTCGACTGGTTTGTGGAGCATGAGTGGAATGGGGAACAGATCGGTGTAGTGTACTGCGATATCACAGGGCTGAAAAAGGTCAATGATGAGCAGGGGCATGAAGCCGGAGATCGGTTGATCATCAGGGCATGTGAGTGCTTAGCGGGTGTATTTAAGGGGTATGGTCTGTATCGGATCGGCGGCGATGAATTTTTAGTACTTTGTCTTGGAATTGAGGAAAAAGACCTGAGGGAACACGTTGAGAAACTGCGCATGGATATGAAAGAACATCAGGTTACAATGGCGGTTGGCATGATATGGAAAGAACACGGTCCTAAGGATATTGATCTGCTTTTAAACGAATCGGAGCGCCTGATGTATGAGGATAAAGACAGGTATTATAAGGAACACGGACTGAAACGGCGCAGATAAATCCTTGTATTGCAGAATTAAATGTTATATTTCCTTCATGCTGGTCTCCTTCTGTTTATTCCCGGTAAATCTGTGCAAACCGGAAATTTCTGATGAATAACATGGTGCAGGATCGTTTTCGATTATTATATTTTACTGTGAGATTGTGATATTAACAATAGTGAAATGGGGCAGAGAAGAGTTGAAAAGGCAGACGGATAAGAAACAAAGATAAAATAGTAAAAATAGAATAGAACAAAGAAAGAATATGGAGATAAAACAGAAAGGAATAAACAATGAATGTAAATCCTATAACAAGATTGGATTATCCAGATCTGGACGTGATCCGCGTAGAAGACACCTATTATATGGTATCCACAACCATGCACTTTATGCCGGGCTGTGAGATTCTGCAGTCTTTTGATCTGGTGCACTGGGAGCATGTGACTTATGTCTATGAGACGTTGGATCATACGGATGCGCAGCAACTGAAAAGCGGTCAGAATATTTACGGACAGGGCATGTGGGCAGCTTCCCTGCGCTATCATGAAGGCCGATTTTATATCTGCTTTGTGGCAAATGATACCCGTAAGACTTATTTGTATACTTCGGAAAAAATAGATGGTCCATGGAAAAAGCAGCTGATAGAAGGCTTTTATCATGACGGCTCTTTATTATTTGATGAGGATGGCAGAAACTATATTGTATATGGAAATGATGAAATCTGGATTACAGAATTGAATGAAGATTTGACTGCACCAAAGAAGGACGGATTACATCGTCTTTTAGTCAGTGATCATAAGAACCCGGAGCTAGGCTATGAGGGTTCTCATATTCAAAAAATAAACGGCTATTATTATATTTTTCTGGTTCATTCCCTGAGAGACCGCTGGATGCGGACGGAAGCATGCTTTTACAGTGATTCTCTGGAAGGAGAATTCACGGGTGGAGATGTACTTTGTGATGATCGTGGATATTGTGGGCAGGGCGTGGCACAGGGAGGAATAGTGGATACGCCGGATGGAAAGTGGTATGCAATGCTGTTTCAGGATTCCGGAGCAGTTGGACGGATTCCTATTCTGCTTCCGGTTACCTGGAAGGATCATTTTCCGTTTTTTGGACAGAACGGACATGTGCCGGAAGAAATAGAGGTTCACAGTACCAGACCAGGATATATTTATCAGCCATTAGTGGGAAGTGATGATTTCTGTAATGGGCTGCTTCCGCGCTGGCAGTTTAATCATGATCCAGATCCACGGTACTATCATCTGGATGCATTGCAGGGAACCTATACAATTACAACACGGGAAGTTTGTACAGAGCTTACACAGGCAGTAAATACGCTTACGCAAAGGATGAGTTATCCGTCCTGCGCAGCTGAGGTTACTGTTGATGCTTCTGCATTGAAAGAGGGCGATGTCGCAGGTTTGTGTGCGTTGCAGAGCTGTTATGCTGCAGTTGGCATTACAAAACATCATGGAAAATATGAAGTCCTTATGCTGGATAAAAAAGAAGATGGTATATTGGATATGACGGAAGGAACTGTTGTTGAATCACATCAGATGGATTTTCGTCTTGAAGCAGATTTCTGTAACATGAAGGATGAAGCACGCTGCTATTACCGGGTAAATAAGGGAGACTGGCTACCCATCGGAAACGTGCATAAGCTGTACTTCAAACTGGATCATTTTACTGGTTGCCGGTTTGGTCTGTTCTGCTATGCGGCAGAGGAAACAGGAGGAAGTGCCTGCTTCCGGGATTTTAAGTATTATGATGTTGATGAAATCTCATAAAGATAGAACTGCATAAAATAAGTGTCGGAATTTACTCAAATTTTTCCTACTTTGGACATTGGTTTTTACAACGGTATTGTATAGTGAAGCAGAGGAAAAACAAAACATGTTTCAGGAGATCACCCATGTTAAAAAAAATAACATATGTGGTCTCTTTTTGTTATATCTTTTGCTGGAAAATGATGTTTCGTATGTTTACAATAAAGTATGAAAAGTATGAAATGTATGAGAACACGAGAGGAGATGGGAGGAAAAACATGCTTTCAGATAATATACAGTTACTTAGAAAACGGGCAGGAATGTCACAGGAGCAGTTAGCGGAACTGACGGAAACGAGCAGACAGACGGTCTCAAAATGGGAATCTGGGGAGAGTATTCCGGATGTGATCGCCTGTGACAGGATGGCAGAAGCATTTGGTGTGGCGTTGGAGGATATGCTGCATTATGAGGAAAAAAATAAAAGTCTTCCACTTCCGCCAAAAGGGAAGCATATGTTTGGAACGGTTACAGTCGGAGCGAGAGGACAGATCGTTCTGCCAAAGAAGGCGAGAGAAGTTTTTCAGATCAAAGCGGGAGATACGATCATGGTGTTAGGTGATGAAGCACAGGGGATTGCCCTGGTCAAAGCAGATGATATGATAGATTTCGTGCAGCAGGCATTAAAAATGGCAAATCAAAAGGATAAGAACTAAGACACAAAAAAGTGAGGAAAACACTGCAGGAGGAAATGGAGATTTTTATGAGAAAACATTATCTGGATAATATCCGGTTTCTGACGATTTTTTTGTTGTGATCTTTCATGTTTATTTTTATTACAATAATATTGGAACCGAGGCGATGTTTGCCGGTTTAAAACCGTATGAAGGAGCAGTTACATTTGCGGGGATTTACCAGTATTTTGTATACCCGTGGTTTATGTTACTGCTGTTTGTAGTCGCCGGAATCAGTGCAAGATATGCACTGGAAAAGAGGACAGAAAGACAGTTTTTGAAAGAGAGGGTGGATAAGATTCTGGCGCCGTCGACACTTGGTGTTCTGGCATTTGGCTGGCTCGGTGGATATGTGATCTATCTTCACACTGCGCGTGGCAATATGCCGGAGAGTGTACCGGCTTTTGTGAGAGTCATTATCATCTTATGCTGTGGTATCGGGGCACTGTGGTTTTGCCATGTATTGTTTGTGGCAGCACTATTTCTGCTTCTGATCCGGAAAATTGCAGGAAAATGCAACGCTGCTTATCACGTCCTACCGGAACGGCATTTATATTCCGGCATTTTTAGCCGGATATTACCTGTTTTCGAATGAAAGTGTCATGGAAAAAATAAAAAATGCAGTGCTCCTATTGGGCATTTGTGCAGCTGTAAGCGGCATATTTTATATCGTAAGATGTTATGGAATGGCATATACGGACAAAGATGTACTGTCAAGATGGGATTTAAACCTGTATGCATTTTTTATGGTTTTGCTCGTGCTTGGTGCAGGTCCAAAATGGCTTGATTTTTCCAATAATTTTACGAATTATATGGGAAAATGCTGTTTCGGTATCTATGTATTACATATCCCGGTACTTTTAGTGATCAATTATCTTCTGGCTGGAAAGGAGCTGCCATTGACTGTAGTCTATGGTATTGAATTGGTGGGTGGATTTGTGGTTTCAATCTTATTATATGAAGTGATACGTCGGATCCCGGTGCTTAGATACTGGATTTTGGGGATTCGGAAACAACGGAATAACGTTTGAAAAGCGAGATATAATGGACTTTTTTGATAAAAATATCAGCTAAAATATGATTTCACAAAAAGTTCACAGAAAATTAGCACTCACCTCTTGACAGCGCTAATAAGTGGTGGTATAACATAGTCAGAACAAAGGAAGAGGGAACAAAAAGAGAAGATGATTCCCCAGAGTTCCTTCGTCTGAGGTTCCAAAACAAAGGTAAAAAACATGGGAGGTTCCACAGAAAGTGGACCGGTAGAAAAAGGAGAGATGACTTATGTTACTGCCTAGCATTTTTGGAGAAAACTTATTTGATGACTGGATGGATTTCTCATTCCCAGAGATTCCGGATGTTGATAAAACATTGTATGGTAAACATGCAAAGAACATGATGAAGACAGATGTAAAGGAGACCGAGAAAGGTTACGAAGTAGCCGTTGATCTTCCAGGATTTAAGAAAGACGAGATCCAGCTTGAGTTAAACGATGGTTACCTTACCATCAGCGCTGAGAAGGGTCTCGACAAGGAAGAGAAGGATAAGAAAGACAAATACATCAGACGTGAACGTTACGCCGGAAGTATGAGCCGTACCTTCTATGTAGGCGAGAGTGTTACCGAAAACGATATCCACGCAAAATACGAAAATGGTATTTTAACACTGGATGTCCCGAAGGAAGAAGCAAAGAAAGTTCCGGAAAAACGATACATATCCATTGAGGGATAACAGATGAGAGGATGCCCCCGGAGAGCGAAAGCTCTTCGGGGGCATTTTTGTGCGTAAGAAGATTTTTACAGGTTGTATATGAGAAATGAATGTTGTATAGTATCTGCAAGAAATATCTTCTTTCGTGAATGTTATAAATGTTGGTTTCGTTACTTTCATTATATAACAATTGGATTTAAAGGGGATTATAATGACGCGGTAAAAAACAAAGGAGAAGGAAATAAACATGAGAATTTTTTTGGCGGAAGATGAACAGGATTTAAATGCCATTATTGTTCAAAAACTGACTGAGGATGGTTACAGTGTGGATCATTGTTTTGATGGCAGGACAGCAATAGATATCCTTTCCTGTACGGAGTATGATGCAGTGATTCTTGATATTATGATGCCAAAAGCAGATGGATTTACAGTGCTGCGTGCGCTGAGGGGAATGGGAAAGACAACACCGGTGCTATTTCTGACAGCAAAGGATGCTGTTTCGGACAGAGTAAAGGGATTAGACAGTGGGGCAAATGATTATCTTGTGAAGCCATTTTCGTTTGAAGAGTTGTCAGCACGTCTGCGCGCAATGATGAGGGGATCTTTCGGAGTTACTGACAATGTTTTGCATATTGCGGATCTTTCTTTGGATTGCACTTCCCACAGGGTAATGCGGGGGGGAAAAGAGATCACATTATCGGCTAAAGAGTATGCCATGCTGGAATATTTCATGTACAATCAGGGGCGTGTGCTGTCTCGTGAGATGATAGAGGATCATGTCTGGAATTTTGATTACGAAGGGGGCACGAATGTAGTGGATGTTTATATCAGCTATCTTCGAAAAAAAATTGATGGTGGATATGACAAAAAGTTGATTCATACAGTCCGTGGAAGAGGATTTATAATGAGAGAGGAAATTTAAGATATGGGGAGATTCTCAATCCGTCTGAAAATAACAATCTGGTTTACTGCAGCATTGGTGGTAATAGTACTATTTGCATATCTGATGATTTTTGTCGTCAGCCGTCAGATTTTGATAAAAACAATACAGGATAGTCTGGTGGAGACAGTGGAAAATAATGTGGATGAGATTGAATATTTTTCTGGGATGGATGAAATCCGTACAGATGCGGATATTGATTATTTGATTGATTACCGGAAAGGGTATCTGGAAATTGACGACGATTTTCTGAGCAAGGTAAATGAAGTCTATACAGGATTGTATGATGAAAAGTCAAGGCTTATTTATGGAGAAAATCCAATAGCTGCAAAAGTGGCAGATCTGGAATTTGTGGATTCCGAGATTCAAAAAGTAATGAAGGATGGAACGGGGTATTATATTTTTGACCGGAAACTCACAGCAGAAGGACTTAACGGATTATGGCTTCGTGGAGTGGTATCAGAGGAACAGGGAGAGCGTCAGAGCTTTGGGATTATGCGGATTGCACTGGTTCTTCTGCCGGTTCTGGTCGTAATAGCATCTGCGGGAGGATATTTTATTGCTGGACGTACATTAAATCCAATTCAGAAAATAGCTGGGACTGCAAGAAAGATTGGAGAAGAAAATGATTTGAAATGCAGGATCAATCTTGGAAAAGGGAATGATGAACTGCACCAGCTTGCGGATATATTTAATGAGATGTTTGAACGACTGGAAAGTACATTTGAAAAGGAACAACAATTTACATCTGACGTTTCACATGAACTAAGAACACCGATGGCTGTCATTTCAGCACAGTGTGAGTATACACTTGAAAAAGAAAGAAGCGTAGGGGAATATGAAGATGCCTTGCGGGTAATCAGGCGTCAGGCGCGGAAAATGACAAAACTTATTGATCATATGCTGGACTTTGCCAGACTGGAAATGAAATCAGGAAAATATGCAGAGGAAACTGTTGATATGGAAGAACTGGTGGCATCTATTTGCTCTGATATGAAGCTGATAAGAGAAAAGGAAATTATGCTTGATTATGAGACGGAGCAGGCAGTGTTTTATGGAAATCGTGAACTTTTATCAAGAATTCTCGTTAATCTTGTCAGCAATGCCTATCGTTATGGGAAAGAGAATGGGCATATCTTTGTGAAATTAAAGAAAGAAGAAACGGAACTTGTTTTGTCTGTAACGGATGATGGGATAGGAATTGCAGAAGAAGAGCAGGAAAAGATCTTCCGGCGGTTTTATCAGACTGATGTATCGCGAGGAGGCGAGGGAAGTGGACTTGGGCTTGCCATGGTTTATGAAATTGTGAAGTTTTACAGAGGAAAAATCCAAGTGAAAAGTGAGGCAGGCAGTGGGAGTGTTTTTCAGGTAAAACTGCCGCTTTGATAAAAGCAGACATATGGAAATCAATAATGATTATAAAAAATTTGTCGTATTAATAATGTTCTAATAAATGCATGATATAATCAAAGTACAAAGCAAAACAATTAGAAATGAGAAACTCTCATGAAAAAAGGAGGATTTGTTTATGAAGAGAGCAGCAAAACAGGTTTTAATTGTACTTTTGGTTGTGATGGCGGTAATTGGTACGGGAAACATTTCAGCACAGGCAGATTATAACTGGAAACCGAAGAAGGTTTCCATAGCGCAGTCGGCAAAAAAGGTTTCTCAGGGAAAGGAGTTTGAAATCAGAGCGAAAGTAACTCCAATAGATGCTGAGGACGATTATATCCGCTGGGAAATTATTTCAGGAAAAAAATATGTAAAATTTGAGGATCGTGACCGCACAGGCGATGAAATGGATTTCATTGCAGTAAAACCAGGAAAAGCAAAAATCAGGTGTTATGTACAGGGAAAGAGTAAGAAGAAATATGGTGATACGATAACTGTAACTGTGACGAAGAAAAAGAGTGATTATTCATTGGCAAAGGTTGGAGAATCGGTCAAATATGTAGAAGCATGGGATGATTTTGATTTAGAGGTCAAAAAAGGATCCTCAATAAAGAACAGTCAGTTAAAATGGGAGATCAGTGATACAAGTATTGTCTCGTTTGCAGAAAGAAAAACAACCGGAACGGACGTTGAGTTTTATGCGGAAAAGACAGGAACAGTACGGGTAACCTGTACATGTACAAGTGGTAAGGCAAAGGGTAAAAAAGTAGTATATACCGTGAATGTTATTGCGGATGATGATGACTACGATGATGATGACTACGATGATGACTATTATGATGACTATGATTGAGCATGATTGAGAGCGAAAACTCTTCGGGGGCATTTTTGACAGTTTATGCAAAAAATGCCCCCATTTGTGAAATACTCCCTCGTCATCTTTTGTTTGTGCTATGCTGAAATTACGAAAGTGAAAGATGTGCAGATCACAAATCAAGAGAGGATCAATCATGAGTTTAAAATACGAATCTATCATAAAACAGATGTCACTCGAAGAAAAAGCCCTGATGATGTCCGGCAAAAACACCTGGGAGACAGTGGATTTTGAAAAATACGGAATCCCGTCCATGGCGATGTCTGACGGACCGCACGGATTGAGAAGACAGGCGGGAGCCGGAGACCACTTGGGATTAAATGCAAGTCTCCCTGCGACCTGTTTTCCGACCGCAGCCTCGGTTGCAAACAGCTGGGATGAAACATTAGGTGAGGAGATCGGAACGGCATTAGCAGAGGAAGCCGTGACCATGGATGTCAATGTGATCTTAGGACCGGGATTAAACATCAAGAGAAGCCCGCTCTGTGGAAGAAATTTTGAATATTTTTCCGAAGATCCGTACCATGCAGGAAAAATGGCGGCAGCCTATGTAAGGGGAATCCAGAGCAAAGGAATCGCAGCCTGCCCGAAGCATTTTGCAGCAAACAGCCAGGAATTGCGCCGTATGGCAAATGATTCCGTTGTGGATGAGAGAACCTTCCGCGAGATCTATACGACCGGATTTGAGATCGCGGTAAAAGAAGGAAAAGCGAAGTCGATCATGTCTTCTTATAATGAAGTAAACGGTGTCTATGCCAATGAGAACCGCCACATGTTACAGGAAATCTTAGTCGATGAATGGGGCTTTGACGGATATGTGGTATCCGACTGGGGTGGAAGCAACGACCACGCACTCGGCGTGAAAAACGGAAGTCATCTTGAGATGCCGGGCACCGGAAAATCCGGAATGCATGATATCGTAAATGCCGTGAAAAACGGAACATTAGAAGAGAGTGTGTTAGATCAGCGCTTAGATGAACTGCTCCGTGTCATTTTTGCGACGCATCAGGCGACCGTGGATGGAAAAGGAACTACTTTCAATAAGGAAGCGCATCATAAACTTGCACGCAAAGCGGCCGAGGAGAGCATCGTCCTTTTAAAAAATGAAGAGCAGATCCTTCCATTAAAACAGGGGACAAAAGTGGCTGTGATCGGAGACTTTGCAAAGACTCCGCGATATCAGGGAGCAGGATCTTCCTTAGTGAATCCGGAAATGCCGCCGGAGTCCATATTAGAGGAGATAAAAGACAGCGGACTTACGATGACAGCCTGTGAACAGGGTTATATCAGAAACAGAAAACCAAATGCTAAACTGGTAAAGGCAGCTGTTGATGCAGCAAAAAATGCGGATGTGGTGCTGTTTTTCGGAGGTCTTGACGAGATCAGCGAATCGGAGGGACTCGACCGTGCCCATATGCATATGCCTGTGGCACAGGATGAACTGATCAATGAGCTTACCACAGTAAACAAAAATGTGATCGTAGTCCTCTCAGCGGGATCTTCCGTGGAAATGCCGTGGTATCCGTATGTCAAAGGAATTGTGCACGGTTACCTCGGCGGTCAGGCGGGTGCGTCAGCGATGCTTAACGTTCTGACCGGAAAAGTCTGCCCGTCCGGAAAACTGAATGAGACCTATCCGCTTCATTATGAAGATACGCCGGCGTATGAATATTATCCGAGCAAAGAGAGAAGCAGCGAATACCGGGAAGGACTTTATGTAGGATACCGCTACTACACGACAGTAGGTAAAAAAGTGCGTTTCCCGTTTGGTTTCGGACTCAGTTATACCACATTTACCTACCGTGATCTGGCGGTAGATCAGGATGGTGTGACATTTAAAATTAAAAATACCGGAGATGTGACCGGAACAGAGATCGCACAGCTTTATGTCGGAAAAGAATCTGATTCCGTGTTCCGTCCGCTGCGCGAACTGAAAGGCTTCGCGCGTGTGACACTCGCTCCGGGAGAGGAAAAAGAAGTAAGGATTTTATTTGACGATAAGACATTTCGTTTTTATGATACACGGACAGACAGCTGGGAAGTGGAAACGGGAACCTATCAGATCATGATCGGAAGCAATGCGGAAGAAATGCTGCTTGCGGGATCACTTGCGGTAAATGGAACTGTCACAGAGGGTGGTTACAGCAGAGAAAGCCTGCCGGAATATTTTAATGGTGAGATCAAAAACATTTCCGATGATACATTCCGCAGACTGTATGGCAGAGAGATCCCGGATGGAAGCTGGAGCGGAGAAATCCGTATGAATGATGCAGTCTGCCAGCTCTATTATGGAAAGGGAATTTTCGGTAAAATTTTCTACGGAGTGCTGCGCATTCTGTTAAAGATCAGCGAATGGCAGGGAAAACCGAATCTGAATGTATTGTTTAATTATAATATGCCGATCCGCGGCTATGCGAAAATGACGGGGGGTTTTGTCACTATGGAGATGGCAGAAGCCTTGACGGAGATGGCAAACGGACACCGCATCAGGGGAACGGCACACCTGATCAAAGCGGCAGTGAAACGGGATTAGATAAATAAGTGGCAAATATCAGGGACTTGTACTAAAATAAATCTGAGGTACAGGTCCCCATTTGCGTTTATAAAACGTTCGTGGGGGATGATATCATGAGCGCAAGTGAGTCAACATGTTCACATGATTGCCGAACGGCGAATTGGAGCAGGTACACTGGAAAAGAAAATGGAGAAAAATATATGATAAAAATTGCAATCGTAGAAGATGAAGCGATGTATGCAAAGCAGCTTGAGGAATTTTTACATCAATATGAAAAAGAAAATGGGGAGGCTTTTGATATCACGATCTATTCGGATGGGGATCAGATCGTCAATAAATATCAGTCACAGTATGACATCATTTTGATGGATGTGGAAATGAAATTTATGGATGGCATGTCGGCAGCGGAGGAGATCCGAAAAGTGGACACGGAGGTCGTCATCATTTTCATCACAAACATGGCACAGTATGCGATCCGCGGCTATGCGGTGGATGCGCTCGATTATGTTTTAAAACCGGTGTCGTATTTTGCATTTTCACAGAGACTGAGCCGTGCGATCGGGCGCATGAAAAAAAGAGAGACAAAGATGATCATGGTCAGCATGAAAGGCGGGACGGTGCGGATCAATATCGCAAATATTTATTATATCGAAAGCCAGGGGCATACGCTGATCCTGCACACAATTCTTGGCGACTATGAGACAACAGGCACAATGAAAGAGATGGAAGAAAAATTAGCTGATATGAACTTCTGCCGTGGTAACAAGGGGTATCTCATCAATTTAGCGCATGTGGACGGGATCACGGACGGCTGTGCCATGGTAAAAGGTGAGCAGCTGGTATTAAGCCGTGCGCGCAAAAAAGAATTTATGGAAGAACTGACAAAATACTGGGGAGAGGTTATCAAATGATGGAACATATTATGCCGGATATACCAAGAATCTACACAGCGGTCGCAGAGTGGATGGCATGCATGTTATTTATCCTGCCGGTCAAAAAGAGATTTCAAAAATGGCAGACGGCAGGCATTATGGCGGCTGTGCTTCTGATACAGAGTGTGTTTTTAGTCATGACGGATGATATTAAGATTTATTTCTGGATTCCTTGTATGATCGTGGCTGTATTTTTAATGATCGTATTTATCTACAGCTGCTGCGAAATTACTTTTACCGATGCTGCCTATTTTGGGATGATCGCATTTGTTGTCGCGGAATTTATGGCATCGTTCGAATGGCAGGTTGTATGTTACTTTTTCGACGAGGCGATGACAAACTGGTGGCTTTGCAGAGGTCTTTTTGTTCTGATCTATGGTGCGATCGCACTGATCCTGTATAAAATTCTGCGGGTACATATGCCTAAAGATGGGAAAATGAATATCAGCCACCGGGAATATATTTCCGCCGGACTGATCGCAGTTGCGGTGTTTGCTGTCAGCAACATGAGTTTTCTCACGGAAAATACACCGTTTTCCGGTCGCTATTCGTTTGAGATCGGAAATATCCGTACATTAGTAGATCTTGGCGGTATCGCGATCCTTTATGCACATCTGATCCAGTGCCGGGAACTGCGTGTGAGAAAAGAACTAGAATCCGTGCAGAATGTGCTGCAGAATCAGTATGTGCAGTACAAGCAGTCGAGAGAGAGCATCGAACTGATCAATTATAAATATCACGATTTAAAACACCAGATCGCATTCCTGCGGAGTGAGGATGATCCGAAAAAACGCGAAGAATATTTAAACCGCATGGAGGATGAGATAAGACAGTATGAGGCACAGAATAAGACCGGAAACAAAGTGCTCGATACGGTGCTCACTACCAAAAGCCTATACTGCGCGAAACATGGGATCACGTTTACCTGTGTTGCGGACGGCACACTGCTTAATTTCATGGATGTGATGGATATCTGCAGTATTTTTGGAAATGCGCTCGATAACGCAATTGAGTGTGAGCTGAAAATACCAGATAAAGAGAAACGCCTTTTACATGTGACGGTTTCAAAACAGAAAAATTTTCTGCTCCTCCGGTTTGAAAATTATTATGAAGGAAATCTGGAATATCAGGAGGGAAAACTGGTCACGACCAAAAAAGAGAAAGAATATCACGGGTACGGACTCAAAAGTATCCGCTATACGGTCAACAAATATGACGGTGCGGTCAGCATTGATACAAAAGAGAACTGGTTTGATTTAAAGATCCTGATCCCGATGCGGGAAAACTGATCTGTGGCAGACCTCTTTGATGCAGTCGTTTAAACAATAGGGAAGTATGTGAACGGTCGATCTGCGAGGCATTAAAAGCCGGATACCGGTTGATTGACATGGTGGAAGCATATGGAAATGAAAGAGCGGGCAGGCAATGACCTGGTAAAAAGAATCTTTTACGCCATGTTTTGTGTACAATGCATAAAAATATGGCGTTTATTTTGTCTAAAACTTCCAACATGCAAAACAGTTTATGCAAAAAAAGTGCAGATTGTGAAGATTTTTACCAAAGGACGTGTGGTATGGTAGGATACAGTTACAAGATCCGAAACGGATAAAGAAAACAAGGGAGGAAAATCCTCTGCTCGTCAGCAGATAAATTTTACATTGTAAAATTGCATTTTCCTTCGGAAAACAAGGGAGGATTTAGAAATGTTAGCAATTAACATGGATGACGTGATCAACGTTCTCAATTCCTGTAAGCCATACATGATTGCTCTGGGTATTGCATTAGCACTCGCAATTATTGTAACTGTGGCATGCATGAAATTGAAGAAACCGGTAAAGAAACTGGTGAGAAAGGAAGCATGGATTGCATTCCTTATGGCAGCAGTTGTGATTATCAACCTGATCTGCTTTATTCCAATGTCAAGTATGATCTCACTTGCAATGGGAAATGGTACGATCACAGAGGAAACCTCAAATGAGGCAACCGCACTTTGCGAGGATATTGCAGATGAAGGTATTGTTTTATTAAAAAATGAAGACAATATCCTGCCACTTACAAATACACAGAATATCAACGTGTTTGGATGGGCATCCACCAATCCTTGTTATGGTGGTACCGGATCCGGAGCATTATCCGATGCATATGAGACAACAACACTTCTCGGTGGTCTTGAGGATGCCGGATATAAGATCAATACAGAACTGACTGATTTTTACAAAGCATACCGTGAGGACAGACCGGAAGTTGGTATGTGGGCGCAGGACTGGACATTGCCGGAACCGACAGCAGATTCCTACAGCACTGAACTGATGAACAATGCAAAAGAGTTTTCTGACACAGCGATGGTAGTGATTACCCGTGTTGGTGGTGAGGGAGCAGATCTTCCAACGGATGTGAGCAAGGTGACTTACACAGATAACTCTGAAAACTACAAAGATTTTGAAGCTGGTGAGCATTACTTACAGTTAAGCCAGACAGAAAAAGATATGTTAGACCTTGTTTGTGCCAACTTTGACAACGTTGTTGTCGTATACAACGGTGCAAACACCATGGAACTTGGATTTTTAAATGATTACAAACAGATCAAGGGTGCAATCTGGTGTCCTGGAACAGGTCAGTCCGGATTTGAGTCTCTTGGCGCAGTCGTAGCCGGTACGGTAAATCCATCCGGAAAAACCAGCGATACATTTGTATATGATCTGACAGCAACACCGACTTACAACAATTTTGGAAACTTCCTGTATGACAATATGGATGAGTTTGCCGCTACATCCAAAAACTTCGGAACAGGCGAAGAAGAAGCAACAATTCCATCTTTTGTCAACTATGTAGAAGGCATTTATGTTGGCTATCGTTTCTATGAGACAGCGGCAGTGGAAGGTCTGATCGACTATGATAAGACCGTTCAGTTTCCATTTGGATACGGACTTTCTTATACAGATTTTGAACAGAAGATGGGAGATGTTACCGTAGCAGACGGTAAAGTATCCTTTGACGTTACCGTAACAAACAATGGAACTGCCGCAGGAAAAGATGTGGTAGAGGTATATTACAATCCGCCATATACAAACGGTGGAATTGAAAAAGCATCTGCAAATCTGATCGATTTTGCAAAAACAGATGTGTTACAGCCGGGTGAATCCCAGACAATCAATGTAAGTTTCTCAGAAGAAGATATGGCTTCCTATGATACATATGGGAATGGATGCTATGTATTAGAGGCTGGTGACTATGAGATTTCTATCAACTCTGATTCACACAATACGATCGCATCACAGACCGTAAGTGTTGCAGATACCGTTGTATATGATGAGAATAATGCACGTTCTACCGATGATGTAGCTGCAACAAATCAGTTTGCATATGCAGAAGGCGATGTAACATACCTTTCAAGAGCAGATGGATTTGCAAACTATGCAAAAGCAACAGCAGCTCCTTCAAACTTTACATTAGCAGAGGATGAGAAAGCTGAGTTCTTAAATAACAGCAATTATGATCCAAACAATTACAACAATGATTCGGACGAAATGCCGGCAACAGGCGCGAAAAATGGAATGACACTTGCTGATATGCGTGGTCTTTCCTATGATGATGAAAAATGGGATACACTTCTTGACCAGCTGACAGTTTCCGATATGGATACAATGATCGCTCTTGGCGGATATCAGACATCTGCAGCTGCAAGTGTTGGAAAAGTTATGACCGTTGACTGTGACGGACCTGCATCCATCAACAACAACTTTACAGGAACAGGCTCCATTGGATTCCCGTCCGCAGTTATGATCGCAAATACCTGGAACAAAGATCTTGCACTTTCTTTCGGTGAGAGCATTGGTAAGATGGCAGACGAGATGGATGTTTCCGGATGGTATGCACCGGCAATGAACACACACAGAAATGCATTTGCAGGACGTAACTTTGAGTATTATTCAGAAGATGGTGTCCTTTCCGGAAAAATGGCCGCAAATGCAGTGATCGGTGCTGAAAAATATGGTGTTTACGCATATATCAAACATTTTGCTTTAAATGATCAGGAAACAAACCGTACCGGAATGCTCTGTACATGGTCAAATGAGCAGGCAATTCGTGAAATTTACTTAAAACCTTTTGAAATCGCAGTAAAAGAAGGTGGAGCAAAGGCAGTCATGTCCTCCTTCAACTATATCGGTACACAGTGGGCAGGCGGAACCTACCCGTTACAGACAACCGTACTTCGTGATGAGTGGGGATTCCGTGGATTTGTATTAACCGATTACTTTGGTGTTTACGGATACATGGATTCTGATATGGGTATCCGCGGTGGTACAGACTGTATGTTAGTTGCATACGATACGGAGACCAACCATGTGACAGATACCACAAGCGCAACAGGTGTAAAAGCAATGCGTCAGGCATCCAAAAATATCATGTATACCGTTGTAAACAGCCGTGCATATGATCCTGAAAACTTAAAGACAGGTCTGATGAACTGGCAGATCCTGGCAATCGTGATCGATATCATCCTTGGAGCACTGGTAATCTTCTTAGAGGTTCTTACGATCAGGAAATATAAAAAAGATGCAGCAGAAGAACCGGTGCAGACCGTAAATGAAACATCAGCAGAATAAAAACAGAACTTTGCAGAGATTACAATACATAGAGGTGAAAGCGTACAATGAGTAGTATAAAAAATCTATGGCAGAACTTTGCAGACAAACATCCCGGAGCCTCCAAATGGGTCCGGGAGGGCGGTCTGTTCGTGATCGTAAGTAACCTGATCACGGTATTTAAATACCTGATGTTACTGTTTCTGCCGCTCGCATTTGCCGGACTTCCAAACATTGACTTTGGATTCCCGGGAATCGACATCACATTATTTGGAGAAACATTCAAATGGAATATTATCGGTTATGATGCCGCACACGGTGGACTTCCATATTTTTGTGCATACATGGTTGCCATGGTGATTGGAGAATGCATCAATTTCCCGATCCAGAGAACTTTCGTGTTCCGCAGCAAAGGAAATATCTGGTATCAGGCATTCTGGTATCTGATCGCATTCTGCATCGTGACCTGTATCGTAAACTCCATCAACTGTATCTGGGTAGCAGTAGCCGGTATGTTCGTGCCGGACTGGCTGTACAATATAGGAACGACCGTGTTAAACGGCGGAGTTTCAATGGTCGTATTTTTCTTTGTCAATAAGATCATTTTCCCGGAAGGGGAAGCGAAAGCGTAAAAAATAGTATGTGAAAAACGAAATAAGCACATATAAAAAGCATGTTTTACGATTCAAAAGAATTGCAGAGCATGCTTTTTTTGTTGTATTTTAAATAGGAATAGGATTCACATATTGACAAACAAAACAGAAATGTTTATATTTATAACAGCGTTATATAACACTGTTATAAATGAGTGGAGGAACCAGTGACAAAACAAGTAGAAGGAGTTTCAGAAAAAATCATAGCCTGTGCGAAGGAAGAGTTCCTGCAAAAAGGATATTCCGACGCATCTCTGCGGACGATCGCCGAAAAGGCAGGAACAACGACCGGATCCATCTATTCGCGGTTTAAAGACAAGGAAGGATTATTTTCCGCGATTGTGGAACCGGCGGCGGATCATCTGGTGCAGATGTTTTTACATACGCAGGAGACATTTCACGGGCTTGAGGAAGAACAGCAGCCGAAAGAGATGAAGCATTATGTGTCATCCGGCATGGTGGAGATGATCGATTATATTTACGACAATTTTGAAGTGTTTGAGCTTTTGTTGGATGCTTCCTACGGAACAAAGTTTCAGGATTTTGTGGAACGGCTTGTCGAGATCGAGACAGAATATACTTATAAGTATATGGACGTCATTCATTACCGGACAGAAGATGGCGAGGTGATCACCGAGGATTTTATCCATATCATGACGAGGGCATTATTTGAGAGTATGTTTGAGGTGGTACGCCATAAAATGACGAAGGAGAAGGCACTCCGTTATATGGATATGCTTGAAAAATACCATTATGGAGGCTGGAATGCAATTCTGAAATGGGAGTAAGAGATGGGCTGTACATTTCTGGTAACAGGATGACAGCCTTCTAAAAAAATCATTGGTTAGCGAAAACTAATTTCAAGTAGTGATGTATAACAAAAACTAAAAATGGAAAGGGAGTCTTTGAGATGGAAAGTGATGCGAAGTTAAAAAAACAAAGTTCTTTGGCAAGGCTTTTTGAATATGCCGGGAATTATAAATATCTGACGATCCTCTCGTGGATATTTTCTGTGGTCAGTGCCTGGATTGCGCTGGTACCGTTTTATTATATCTGGAGAGTGATAAAGGAAATTTTAGATGTGGCGCCTCATTATGAAAATGCAGGGAATCTTGCAAATTATGGGTGGCATGCAGTCGGTTTTGCAATTCTATCCATGTTTCTTTACATTTGCGGACTGCTTTGTTCCCATTTGTCTGCGTTTCATGTGCAGGCAGGGATACGTTCACAGCTGATGCACCATATCATGACATTACCGATGGGATTTATGGACAGTGACGGAAGCGGTAAGATCCGTAAGATTGTCAACGAGTCGAGTGAAGCGACAGAGACCTATCTTGCACATCAGTTACCGGATCAGGCGGGCGCCATTGCAACGCCGGTCGGTCTTCTGGTTTTGCTCCTGATGTTTGACTGGCGGCTTGGACTGCTAAGTCTGATCCCGGTAGTGGCAGCATTTTTAATTATGGGCAGCATGACCGGGCAGCGCATGAAAGATAAAATGACAGAGTACCAGAATGCACTTGAAGAAATGTCGAGTGAGGCCGTGGAATATGTCCGCGGCATTCCGGTCGTAAAAACATTTGGACAGTCGGTATTTTCATTCAAGCGTTTTCGCGACTCGATAAAGAAATATGAAAAATGGACAATCGCTTACACAAAAGAATTAAGACTTCCGATGACCTTTTATACGACGATCATCAATGCGGCATTTGCTGTTCTGATCGCAGTTACTTTTTATGTGGTCAGAGGCGGGGAGAGCGACACGTTCTTATTAAATCTGATGTTCTATATTATCATCACTCCGATCATTACAGTCACTTTAAATAAAATCATGTATGCAAGTGAAAACCAGATGATCGTTGAGGATGCGCTGACCAGGATCGACAGTATTTTAGAAAAGAAGCCGCTCACAGAGGCAGCAGGAAAAGCGGATCCGAAAGATATGTCCATTACTTTTGAAAATGTGTCTTTCCGTTATGAGGATGCCGCAAAAGATGCATTACATAACATCAATCTTAAGATCCGAGAGGGCGAACATGTCGCATTTGTCGGGCCGTCCGGTGGTGGAAAGTCGACACTTGCAAGCCTGATCGCACGTTTCTTTGATGCAACAGAAGGGAAGATCAGGATCGGTGGCGTGGATGTGCGTGATATCCCGTCGAAACAGCTTATGGATATGGTGTCATTTGTATTTCAGGACAGTAAACTTTTGAAGATGTCTGTTTATGAAAATGTCCGCATGGGCAGGAAAGATGCGACGAGAGAGGAAGTTATGGAAGCATTAAAGAATGCACAGTGCGAAGATATTATCGAAAAATTGCCGGATAGTATTGATACGGTGATCGGAGCAAAGGGAACTTATGTGTCCGGCGGTGAAGCACAGCGTCTTTCGATTGCGAGGGCAATGTTAAAAAATGCGCCAATCCTGATCTTAGATGAGGCGACCGCATTTGCTGATCCGGACAATGAGGCGAAGGTGCAGCAGGCATTTTCAAAATTATCCACAGGAAAAACGGTCATTATGATCGCACATCGTCTGTCCTCCGTTGTGGATGCCGACCGGATCTGCGTGTTAAAGGACGGAGAGATCGTGGAGTCAGGAACGCATAAAGAACTGTCAGAAGCACAGAAACTGTATGCTCATATGGGGGATGCATACAATAAATCGGTTCGTTGGAAAGTGGGGGAATAAAAAATGTCATTCAAAGAAAAAATACAGCATAAATATGCACTTTCAGAGCAGGGTGCGAAGGATATGATAAAAGCATTTGTTTCCGTCACGATATCGGATATTGTGCTGATGTTTCCGGTAGGAATGCTTTATTTTCTGGTAAAGGATTATATGGGAGGAACACTTGGTGGAAGAGGCGGGTTTTATCTTGCAGGCAGCCTGATCTGTCTGGCATTGATCGCAATTACTACCTATATCCAGTATAATGCAACATTTTTTGCAACTTATGTGGAGAGTGGTGTCAGACGCATCACACTCGCGGAAAAACTGAGAAAAATACCACTCTCGTTCTTTGGCAAAAAAGATCTGTCGGATCTGACCAGCACGATCATGGCGGACTGTGCGACGATGGAGACGGTTTCTTCCCATGTGATACCGGAACTGATCGGAGCATGTATTTCTACGGCACTCGTGGCATTAAGTCTCTTTTTCTTTGACTGGAGAATGGCTTTAGCGGCGCTGTGGGTGCTTCCGGTTTCATTTCTGATCGTTGGCTGTTCCGGTAAAGTACAAAACAGTCTGAGCAGAAAACAGATGAAATTGAAAATGGACTGTGCCGACGGGATTCAGGAAGGACTTGAGACGGTCCGTGATCTCCGCGCCAACAATGCACAGGATGATTATATGAAAGGTCTGGATAAAAAAATTAAAGCGGTCGAGAAACATGCGATCGTGACAGAACTTGGCATGGCGGTATTTGTCGCAAGTGCCCAGATGATCTTAAAACTTGGTATTGCAACGGTTGCCCTGACAGGGGGAATCCTTCTTGCAAAGGGAAGTATCGATGTACTGACATTTTTCATGTTTTTGCTTGTTGTATCAAGAATCTATGATCCGATGCAGATTTCCCTGCAGAATTTAGCGGCAATGATCAGCGCAAATATACAGAGCGAACGTTTAGACGAGATCCTCTCCCATGAAATTCAGACAGGAACAGATCAGTTAAGCCATAAAGGATATGATATTACATTTTCAAATGTGAGATTTTCTTACGACAGAAAGGAGTCTGTATTAAAGGATGTAACATTTACTGCAAAACAGGGTGAGGTGACGGCACTGATCGGACCATCCGGCGGTGGAAAGACGACCGTATCAAGACTTGCGGCTAGATTCTGGGACATTGAAAAGGGAAAGATCACAGTTGGAGGCATGGACATTTCAAAGATCAATCCGGAAACTCTGATGTCACTGTATTCCATTGTATTTCAGGACGTCACACTTTTTAATAATACGATTATGGAAAATATCCGTATCGGCAGACAGGATGCGACGGATGAGGAAGTCATTGTCGCTGCCAAGTTAGCACACTGTGATGAATTTGCCCAAAAGCTGCCGGACGGCTGGCAGACGATGATTGGTGAAAACGGATCAGAACTCTCTGGCGGAGAACGTCAGAGAATCTCGATCGCAAGGGCGTTTTTAAAGGATGCACCGATTATCTTATTAGATGAGGCGACCGCATCACTGGATGTAGATAATGAGACACTGATCCAGGAGGCATTGTCAAAACTGATCCGGAATAAGACAGTTCTTATCATTGCGCACCGGATGCGAACGGTTGCAAACGCAGATAAGATCGTTGTGTTAAAAGACGGTGTGGTTGCAGAGGAAGGCACACCTGATGAGCTGTCCGGAAAAGATGGAATCTATCACCATATGGTGGAGACACAGATGCAGGCGGCAGGCTGGGTACTGTAGTTCATGATAAAAATACCGCAAATGCGATTTTCACATTTGCGGTATTTTCAGGTTTCATCACTTATTTTTTCTTTTTCTTACTTTTCTCTTTTTCAAGTTCAGCTTTTTCTTTTTCGAGTTCTTTATTTGCGCGATTTGCTTTTTCTTTTAATTTGGTCCTCCAGCTCTTTTTACCTTCCGGTTTTTCAAGAGGTCCGCGTACACCGGTAACTTTTGTGATATAGATACCACTCACGGTAGCTTTCACTTCTTTTTTGACCGGTATGTAATCAAATACAGATTCATCGGCGATCAAAGACATTACTTTTGGTCCAACCTTTGCTTTTACGATTGGAAGTTTGGTACGGCGCATCATCTTCGGTGTCTGGTCGATCACAACCTGCGGAAGACCGGATTCGGTAATGCGCATTCGCTTCTTATCTATGATCAGCATGGATACGGTCTGTGCGGCAGCGGCAAGCTGTTCATCCTGTTCGGCTTTCTTTTTCTGTGCTTTCTTCCCGAGAAAATAAAGGACAACAAGTCCGATGATTAAGACGGCTAAGATAACCAGTAATACGATAGTAACTGGGCTCATAAATAATCCTCCATATATTTACTTTTTAGAACAAAACTCAAAAAATATTGTAGCATTGATTTTTGGAAAAAGCAAGGTGTGTGTATGTTATATCTGTTTTTATACACTGGATTTTTTGTGCAAAACTTACAAATATCATTGGAATATCGGCTTTTTAATGACATTATAAGAACAGTATGCTAAAATCCAGACAAAGCATGATATTCTGAAATCATCTACATGGTTATAGACCATTCTTTTATCATAGTGAAAAATGTATAAAAAGTTATACATTCAACTTAAGAATTTCCAATGCTTTTATCATTCACACATATAAGCAGGGAGAATTCTTGAAAACCACGAATTGCTCCCGGATTAAACAAAGGAGGAGAAATGAATGGGGACGGTTGATATTGTAACAAAAGAGTATATGCGGGAGAATGCTATATTTGCAGATGCGTTTAATTATCTTATCTATGGTGGAAAAAAGGTGATCGATCCGGCAGGACTTACAGAGATTGACACTGCTACATCGGCAGTGGGTAAAAAAGATGCACTGCAAAAATACCGTGATGTTTTAAAAGCAGCAGTCATCAAACAGGATGAAAAGATGTCGTATGTTTTATTAGGGGTTGAGAATCAGACAGATGTCCATTATGCAATGCCGGTCAGAAACGCTATCTATGATGCCTTACAATATGGAAAACAAGTGTCAGATATAGCGGCAGGGCACCGACGGAGCCAAAAAGATTATTCAGGAAAAACCGGTGGAGAATATTTATCGGGATTTTTAAAGGAAGATCACATTAAACCAGTTATCACACTTGTGATTCATTTTGGGGCAGAGGAATGGGACGGACCGTTATCTTTACATGAAATGATGCCGATAAGGGATATGGAAATTTTAAGTTATGTGGAGAACTACAGGATACACCTGATCGATCCGGCAAAACTTACGGAAGAAGAACTGAACAAATTTTCAACAAGTATGAGAGAGGTTATGGGATATATCAAGTACTCTAATAATAAAGAAAAACTGCTGGATTTTTTGAGGACAGATACCCATAAAAGTATAGAAATGAATGCAGCCAGAGTTATAAAAACCATCACGAAGACACCAATTAAGATATCAGAGGAAAAGGAGGGGATAGAGATGTGTCAGGCGATTGAAGAATTAATTGCGGAGAGCGAAGCGCGTGGAGAAGTTCGTGGCAAAGCAGAGGGAATGATAGAAATGTGTCTCGAAATGAACATACCGAAAAAGGGTATTATAAAAAGATTGCAGGATAAATTAAACATATCTATGCAGCAGGCGGATGAGTATTTTAGAATGTATGGAACAAAAAATGATTAAGAGATTATATATCTGAAAAACATAAAACGGGCAGGCAGGAGTTTTCGTATATGAACTCCCACCTGCCTGTTTTTCTTATCTTGCCAGAATATCAATGATCTCCGCAATATACATCGTGTGCATATCATGATCTGCATACCATTTTTGCGCAATCTCTGGCATCAGGAAGGAATCCTCAGTCAGTCGCGTTGCGGACATTTTCTCACACAGCAGGATCATATTTCCCTCATCGATGAACGGAATGCTGTGGCGGGAGGTAAGGGTTAAACCGGCGGCTGAGATCTTATCGTTTTCGTCGCGGCCGGAGTGACTTCCACAGTAATTTAATGCATCACGGTATTTTTCAGATAAAAAGCTGAGAGAAAAGAATTCATTTTTGTCGATCAGTTCTTTGGTGTATCTTGAGTCACGGACAAATACAAAGGCAACGTTTTTGCCCCATAAGATGCCGACACCGCCCCAGCTTATGGTCATGGTGTTTGCTTTGTCTTTGGAACCTGCGGTGAGCAGCGCCCATTCTTTTCCAATCTTTGTAAATGGATCAAATTCCATCATATCTGCTGTCATAGGTTGAAATGTATGCATAACGTAATCTCCTTATATTTATACGAAATATTTATATGTTGGTTTTATTATAAAATTCCCTGGTTTAAATGACAAGAGAAAATTGCGGTTGTTTGCGGGGGCAGAGTGAGCCGTGTACGGAAAATTGACTTTTCATAAGTGTTGTACTATGATGGTTGCGAAAATTGTACAAAACAAAGGAGGAAAATCCTGCCCAATGTGTTGGGCATTGCTCCTGCAAGGGCACATGCTATGCAAAGGCGGCATAGCAGGCATTTTGCTCCGCAAAACAAAGGAGGAAAATCCTCTGCTCCTGCAAAGGCAGTCGCATTTTGCTCCGCAAAACAAGGAGGATTTATGAAAATCACAACGAAACAAATCACAACAACAGCAGTGTTACTGGCAATCTGTATCGTGAGCCAGTTCTTTAAAAACACAAGTGTGTACATCACAGGACCGATCATCAATGCATGTCTGATCATTGCGGCACTGGGTGCAGGAATGGCATGCGGAATTATTTTATCTGTGATCACACCGGTCACATCATTCCTGATTACAGGAAGCCCGATCATGTCAGCGATCCCGGCAATCATCCCATGCGTTATGATCGGAAATATCATTCTTGTAGTTGCAGTTAGTCTGATTGCAAAGAAAATCAAAGGCAATGCAGGTCTGATCGCAGGTATGGCAGCCGGCAGCATTGTAAAGGCATTATTTATGGGAGTCGTGATTGCACTGGTTCTGATTCCGTCCCTGCTTCCGGAGGCAATGGTTCCAAAGATGGCAGTGTTCCAGACAACATTTTCCGTGACACAGCTTATCACAGCAGTAATCGGAAGTGTGCTGGCATTTATTATCTGGATTCCTTTAAAAAAGGTAATTGCAGAGCAGAACTAAAAAACTTTCAGGGCAAAAATTCCAAAACATTTTAAAATCATATCATAACGCATGATTATAAAAAATAAACGTTAATATGAATTTGAGTAATGACGAATATAAGCCTTTGGAATAATCTTGACACTCAAAAAAGAAAGTATCATAATGGTGGTCAGAAAAAAAACGATAGAGAGTCGGAGGCATATGTTATGGATATCAGATTTGAAAAAAGAGAACATTTAAAGGAAAAACCAGATCAGAAACATCTTGGATTTGGAAAATATATGACAGACTATATGTTTGTTATGGATTGGACAAAGGAAGAGGGCTGGAAAGATGCAAGAATCGTTCCGGAAGGACCAATCACCATGGATCCGGCATGTGTAACGTTACATTATGCACAGGAAACATTCGAGGGTATGAAAGCATACCGTACTGCAGAGGGTAAGATCCAGTTATTCCGTCCGGAGATGAACGCAAAGAGAATGATCAACTCTAACGCAAGACTCTGCATGCCGGAGTTCCCGGTTGATATGTTTGTTGAGGCGGTAAAAGCACTGGTAAAGGTAGAAGAGGACTGGGTTCCATCAGAGCCGGAGACATCTCTTTACATCCGTCCGTTTATGTTTGCAACAGAAGCTGCACTCGGCGTACATATGGCATCTGCTTATAAGTTTATGATTATCTGCTGCCCGGTTGGCGCTTATTATGCAGAGGGAATCAACCCGGTTAAGATCTTAGTTGAGGATGAACTGGTTCGTGCCGTAAAAGGTGGTACCGGATTTACAAAATGCGGTGGTAACTACGCAGGTTCTATTTTAGGACAGGTTAAAGCAGAGAAGATGGGATATTCCCAGGTACTCTGGTTAGATGGTGAACATCGGAAATATGTAGAGGAAGTTGGAACCATGAACATCATGTTCAAGATCGCAGGCGAGATCTACACAGCACCGATCGAGGGAACTGTTCTTCCGGGTGTCACAAGAGATTCCATGATCCATCTGTTAAGAGACTGGGGTTATAAAGTAAATGAGACCAGACTTTCCGTAGACGATCTGATGAAAGCCGGACATGATGGCACACTTGAGGAAGTATTCGGAACAGGTACTGCAGCAGTCATCTCCCCTGTCGGAGAACTCCGCTACAAAGATGATGTTGTAACGATCAACGATTTCAAGATCGGTGAGCTGACACAGAAATTATATGATACCTTAACCGGAATCCAGTGGGGCAAACTGCCGGATAAATATGGCTGGACAGTAGAGGTAAAATAAGTAGTTGCGTCAGGGTTTCCGATGAAAAAACAGATTGCACGCACTACGGGCAGACTGATTGTTATGAAAAACACCATGGACATGCAAAATCGCATGTTCGTGGTGTTTTTGGTTATACTAAAAATAAGTGACAGGTCAGGTGTCCTGTGTTAATATGGAACAGAAAGAACGGAATGTAACACGCCAGACCGGCGTCGTTCTGAAAATGGAGGACGACTATGAGTAAAACATTAGAACAATTCGAGCAGTATCTCGATAAAATGAAAAAATATGAACATATCAATACGCTTCTTTACTGGGACATGAGAACCTGTGCACCAAAACTGGGGCAGGCAGGACATATCGATGCACTGACTTATTTTTCAACCGAGAGCTTTGCGATGTCGACTTCGGATGAACTTTACGGCATGTTAGAGACCTTAAAGACACCGGAAGAATTTGCACAGCTGTCAGATACCATGAAATTTATCGTGACACGCATGCAGCGCGATATGGAAAAAGACAGACGGATTCCAAAAGACCGTTATAAAGTGATGGTCCGTGAGCAGGCAGAATCCGGAAATGCATGGGAAGATGCAAAAAATGCATCTGACTTTTCCATTTTTGCACCGCATCTGGAGAAAATGATTGCACTTACCAAAGAAATGGCAGGTTACACAGATCCGGGCAAAGAAGTTTATGATGTATTGTTAGATAAATATGAAGAGGGAATGGATTCTGCAACGATTGACCGTCTGTTTGGTGAACTAAAGGAAGCGCTGATTCCGCTTGTGAAAAAAATACTTGCCGCAAAACAGCCGGATGATACAAAATTCCATGCTTATTTTGATCCGGATGATCAGAGAAAAGTGCAGGATCTTTTGCTTTCCTACATCGGATTTTCCAAAGATGCCGGTGCAGTAGGAGAGACAGAGCATCCTTTTACACTGAATTTTTCTTCCAAGGATGTCCGGGTGACAAATCATTATTATGAACATGATCCGATTTCTGCCATGTTTTCGGCTATCCATGAGGGTGGTCATGCGATTTTTGAACAGAATGTCAATCCGGAATATGACAACACGGCTGCAGGAAGCTGCCGTTATATGGGCGTGCATGAGAGCCAATCCCGTTTTTATGAGAATATTTTAGGGCGCAATAAGAATTTCTGGATTCCTGTCTATGAGAAAGTGCAGGAACTGATGCCGCAGATGAAGGACATTTCACTGGATGAGTTTTACCGTGAGATCAATCATGTCAGAAACAGCCTGATCCGTACCGAGGCAGATGAGGTGACCTATTGCTTCCATATTATATTGCGTTATGAAATGGAGAAGGCAATCTTTCGTGACAATGTTCCGGTTGAGAAGCTTCCGGAACTTTGGAATCAGAAAATGAAGGAATATTTAGATATCACTCCGGCAAATGATGCGGAGGGAATCTTACAGGATATGCACTGGTCAGATGGTTCCTTCGGCTATTTTCCAAGCTATCTGTTAGGAAGCATCTATGACGGCATGTACTTAGAGGAGCTTGAAAAAGAGTTAGGGCCGGTAGATGAGATCTTAAAAGAGGGCAGAATCAAAGAAATCACAAAATGGCTGAATGAAAAGATCCACTGGTATGGCAGCACACGCACACCAAAAGAAGTGATTGCAAATGTGTGTGGAAAAGAAGTATCAGCAGAGCCATTGGTGCGTTATTTTGAAAAAAAATATGCCAGCGTTTACGATTTAAAATAAATGAAGCAGAATCGTGTGAAAAATGAGAATTTTTACACGCAGGAAGGGGGACTTATATGAAAAAACAGGGAATTATTTTTGATATGGATGGCACACTTTGGGATTCAGCCGCCAATGTGGCAGAATCCTGGAATGAAGCGATCCGTCAGGATGGAAGGTTAAATAAGGCACTCACAGAAGCCGATATCAAGGGTGTTATGGGAAAGACCATGGATGTGATCGCAAAACTGTTATTCCCGGAAATTTCTGAGAAAGAGCAGGAGACACTTTTAGCGGAGTGCTGCAGGATCGAGAACGATTATTTAAGAGAACATGGCGGAGTGCTTTATCCGGATCTTGAGGATACATTCAAAGAATTAAAAAAGACATATGAACTTTACATTGTAAGCAACTGCCAGAAAGGTTACATTGAGGCATTTTTGGATCATTATCATTTCTGGGATTATTTTTCCGATATCGAATGTTACGGAAATAATCTTTTACAGAAAGGGGACAATATCAGACTGCTTGCAGACCGGAACCATTTAGAGGAAGCAGTCTATGTGGGCGATATCCAGGGAGATTATGATGCCAGCAGAAAAGCGGGCGTTGGATTTATCCATGCTGCATACGGTTTTGGAATCGTACAGGAAGCACAGTATAAGATACAGGCATTTTCAGAACTTGTGACAAAACGGGTGGCAGAAACATATTTTAGAGGATTAATATGACAAAATTACAAGAACTACTAAAACAGATCAACCGGAAGCATGTGTATATCCAGACGCATAATTTCCCTGACCCGGATGCCATTGCGAGTGCGCTTGGGATCCAGGAGCTGTTAAAGCACAATGGAATTTCTTCCACGATCTGTTATAAAGGAAAAATAGACCGTTACAGTACCGACAAGCTGCGTGAACTGATGGAGATCGAACTTTTGAATGTGGAGGATCTTAGTACCATTTTGACAGATGAGGATGAAGTGATCCTTGTGGATGCACAAAAGGGTAATTCAAACATCGTTGACATTACGGGGGACGAGATCATCTGCATCGATCATCATCCGGAAAATGAAAAGTTTCCATACCGGTTTAAAGACATCCGGCCGAAAGTGGGAGCATGTGCGACGATCGTTGCACAGTATTTCTTTGAAAATAATATCCCGATGGATAGAAGAATCGCCACGACTCTGACATACGGTGTACGGATCGATACCAATAATCTGAGCCGTGGAGTGTCAAAACTCGATATTGAGATGCTCTACCGGATGTTTGATGAATGTGATTATGAGGTCATCCATATGTTAGAAAACAGTAATCTGTGTTTTGATGATCTGATGGCATATTCGAGTGCGATTTCAAGTATTGAAGTATATGATGACATCAGTTTCTGCAATACTGGTAAGGATTGTCCGGTCATTGCAAATATATCCGATTTCATGCTTGCTTTAAAAGAAGTGTCATTTTCCGTCGTGTATTCGAGAAAGTCAGACGGAATCAAACTTTCCGTGCGCAGTGAAAAGAGTATGCTCGATGCAGGAAAGATTGTGGCGGAGGCACTGAAAGGAATTGGCAATGGCGGCGGCCACGCATCGATGGCTGGAGGATTTGTGCCGTGTACGGGCAGCGACATGGATGTAAAACTGTTAGAGGCACAGATGAAGGAGCGGTTTTTAAACGTGATCGCAGATGTGAAAAAACGTGCTCTGTGAAAAGCATGAAGCCCTCTTGACATTCTCACTTTCCGAGTCTATACTAAAGACTAGATTTTTGGCAAAAGGCAATGACGAAGACAGTAGTTCATCAGGAAAAGCAACAGAGAGCCGGAGCAGGTGGAAACCGGTGCGAGTATCTGCTGAATGAAAATCACTTCCAAGCCGCAGTCTGAAATGGTCAAGGCAGATCACGACTGGGATTTTCCGTGACAGAGTAAGCGCTGACGCATTTCCTGCGTTACAGGGAACGTGTATCCGGAGTTTATTAGTTCCGTGTACATTTGTATATCAGGTGGTATCACGAAGTATTTAAGCCCTCGTCCTATATACAGGACGAGGGCTTTTTTAATTCATAGGAAATTACGTCCTATGAATTAAAAAGCCCTCCGGGCGGGATGCGCACTTCGCGGAGAAGAAGTTTGCTGTAAACAGCACCGCTCGGGCGCGAAAGAGTCGCAAGCGACTCTTTATTAAATCAATGGAGGTTAACAATGTATAAGAAAGTTGATGCGAATCTGAATTTCGTAGACAGAGAAAAACAGATCGAGAAGTTCTGGAATGACAATGACATCTTTAAGAAGAGCATGGAACACCGCAAGGAAGGAGAGACCTACACCTTTTATGACGGCCCGCCAACTGCAAACGGCAAGCCGCACATCGGACATGTGGAGACCCGTACGATCAAAGATATGATTCCGAGATACCAGACCATGAAAGGAAAATTCGTTCCGCGTAAAGCCGGCTGGGATACACATGGACTCCCGGTAGAACTTGAGGTTGAGAAACTTCTTGGCTTAAACGGAAAAGAGCAGATCGAAGAATACGGTATGGAGCCTTTCATCAAAAAATGTAAGGAATCCGTATGGAAATACAAAGGAATGTGGGAAGATTTCTCAAAGACCGTTGGTTTCTGGGCTGATATGGACAATCCATATGTTACTTACGATGACAATTTTATTGAGTCCGAATGGTGGGCATTAAAAGAAATCTGGAACAAAAACCTTTTATACAAAGGATTTAAAATCGTTCCTTACTGTCCGCGCTGCGGTACCCCGTTATCTTCCCAGGAGGTTGCACAGGGTTATAAGACGGTCAAAGAGCGCTCTGCAGTTGCACGTTTTAAAGTAATCGGAGAGGATGCATATTTCCTTGCATGGACTACAACTCCTTGGACACTGCCGTCTAACGTCGCACTCTGTGTGAACCCGGAAGAGACTTACTGCAAAGTAAAAGCGGTTGACGGATATACCTATTATATGGCAGAGGCACTGCTTGACACGGTACTTGGCAAACTGCTTGACAAGGATGCGCCAGAGGGAACAAAGGCATACGAAGTATTAGAGACTTATAAAGGAAGCGATTTAGAGTACAAAGAGTATGAGCCGTTATTTGACTGTGCAAAAGAGATCATTGAAAAACAGCACAAAAAAGCGCATTACATTGTATGTGACACCTATGTAACCATGACAGACGGTACCGGTATCGTTCATATCGCACCTGCATTCGGTGAAGATGATGCCGCTGTCGGAAGAAAATATGACCTTCCATTCGTACAGCTTGTAGACGGAAAAGGTGAGCTGACCAAAGAGACACCATATGCCGGTGTTTTTGTAAAGAAAGCAGATCCTATGGTATTAAAAGATCTCGATGAAAAGGGACTGTTATTCGATGCTCCGAAGTTCGAGCATGAATATCCGCACTGCTGGAGATGTGACACACCGCTCATCTACTACGCAAGAGAATCCTGGTTTATCAAAATGACTGCAGTCAAAGATGACCTGATCCGCAACAACAATACTGTAAACTGGATCCCGGATTCTATCGGAAAAGGACGTTTCGGTGACTGGCTTGAGAATATCCAGGACTGGGGTATCTCCCGTAACCGTTACTGGGGAACACCACTTCCGGTATGGGAGTGTGAATGTGGACATCAGGAGTGCATCGGAAGCCGTGCAGAACTTGCAGAGAGAAGCGGAAATCCGGAGGATGCAAAGGTAGAACTTCATCGTCCGTATATTGATGCAGTTACCTTCAAATGCCCGGACTGTGGCAAAGAAATGCACCGTGTACCGGAGGTTATCGACTGCTGGTTCGATTCCGGAGCAATGCCATTCGCACAGCACCATTATCCGTTTGAGAATAAAGACGTCTTTGAGAAACAGTTCCCGGCGAAATTTATCTCCGAGGCAGTTGACCAGACAAGAGGATGGTTCTACTCTCTGATGGCAGAGTCCACCCTGTTATTTAACAAAGCTCCGTATGAGAACGTCATCGTTCTTGGACATGTACAGGATGAGAACGGACAGAAGATGAGTAAGTCTAAAGGAAATGCAGTTGATCCGTTTGATGCATTAGAGACTTACGGCGCAGATGCGATCCGCTGGTATTTCTATACAAGCAGTGCACCATGGATCCCGAAGCGTTTCAGTGGCAAGCTGGTACAGGAAGGACAGCGTAAATTCATGGGTACCCTGTGGAATACTTATGCATTCTTCGTGCTGTATGCAAACATCGACCAGTTTGATGCAACAAAATATACCTTAGATTATGAAAAATTATCCGTTATGGATAAGTGGCTGCTGTCAAAATTGAATTCCGCAATCAAGGGAACGGATGAGAACCTTGCAAATTACCGCATTCCGGAAGCTGCAAAGGTACTTGATGAGTTCGTGGATGACATGAGTAACTGGTATGTCAGAAGAAGCCGTGACCGTTTCTGGGCAAAAGGCATGGAGCAGGATAAGATCAACGCATATATGACACTTTATACTGCATTAGTTGAGATCTGCAAGGCTGCTGCACCGATGATCCCGTTCATGACAGAGGAGATCTATCAGAACCTGGTACGTTCCATCAATACAGAGGCACCGGAGAGCATCCATCTGTGCGACTTCCCGGCTGTCAATGATGCATGGATCGACAAAGATTTAGAGAAAAATATGGATGAGGTCTTAAAGATCGTTGTTATGGGTCGTGCGTGCCGTAACTCTGCAAATATCAAGAATCGTCAGCCAATCGGAAATATGTATGTCAAAGCACCGAATGTACTGCCAGAATATTTTGTGGAGATCATCGAGGATGAGTTAAATGTGAAGAAAGTAAACTTCACAGAGGATGTCAGTGCATATACAAGTTATACGTTCAAACCACAGCTTCGTACTGTCGGACCGAAATATGGCAAGTTCTTAGGACAGATCCAGAAAGCACTTGCAGAGTTAGACGGAAACAAGGCAATGGCTGAATTAAAGGCAGACGGTGTACTTACACTTCCGTCAGTTAGTGATGATGTAAAATTATCTGAGGAAGATCTTTTAATCACCATGACACAGATGGAAGGTTATGTGACAGAGGGCGATAATACTGTGACTGTCGTACTTGATACAAACCTGACGCCGGAACTGGTAGAGGAAGGATTTGTCCGCGAGATCATCAGTAAGATTCAGACCATGCGTAAGGAAGCAGGATTTGAGGTTATGGATAAAATCTCCATTTACTATCATGCAGATGAAAAAGTAGCCGACATCTTTAATAAGTACGAAAATGACATCATGGGTGATGTTTTAGGTACTGAGGTTGTAGCAGAAGCTGATTCTTTTGACTCCGGAGAAAACGGAATCTACTGCAAAGAATGGAACATCAATGGGGAAAAAGTATTGCTCGGAGTCAAAAAAGGAGAAAACTAGATGAAGGAAAATGTTTTCAACAAAGAAGCGTTTATTGAGGATGTAAAAGAAAATGTAAAGAATCTTTACCGCAAAACGTTAGATGAGGCGTCACAGCAGGAGATTTTTCAGGCAGTTTCCTACACGGTAAAAGATGTCATTATTGATGACTGGCTTGCCACACAGAAAGCGTTTGACAAACAGGATCCCAAGATGGTTTACTACATGTCCATGGAGTTTTTAATGGGTCGTGCGCTTGGCAACAACATGATCAATTTAAAAATGTACAAAGAGGTCAAAGAGGCACTCGAGGAGATCGGTCTGAACTTAGATGAGATCGAGGATCAGGAGCCGGATCCGGCACTTGGAAATGGCGGACTCGGACGTCTTGCAGCCTGCTTTATGGAGTCACTGGCAACACTTGGATACGCAGCTTACGGCTGCGGTATCCGTTACCGTTACGGAATGTTCAAACAGAAGATCAAAGACGGTTTTCAGGTGGAAGTGCCGGATAACTGGTTAAAGAATGGATATCCGTTTGAACTTCGCCGTCCGGAGTATTCCTATGAAGTTAAATTCGGCGGTTATGTCCGTGCAGAAGTGACAGAAGAGGGAAAAACACGTTTTATACAGGAAAATTACCAGTCTGTTTTAGCGGTACCGTATGATATGCCGATCGTAGGTTATGGCAATCATGTGGTAGATACCTTAATGATCTGGGATGCAGAGCCGATGGAGTGCTTTGAGTTAGATTCCTTTGACAAGGGAGATTACCACAAGGCAGTAGAGCAGGAAAATCTTGCCCGCAACTTAGTGGAAGTACTTTATCCGAATGATAATCATATCGCAGGAAAAGAGCTTCGTTTAAAACAGCAGTATTTCTTTGTATCTGCAAGTGTACAGCGTGCATTAGCACGTTACAAAAAACATCATGATGATATCCACAAGCTGCCGGAGAAAGTGACATTCCAGTTAAATGATACACATCCGACTGTTGCAGTGGCAGAACTTATGCGTATTTTACTTGACGAAGAAGGATTAAGCTGGGATGAGGCATGGGAGATCACAACAAAGACCTGTGCATACACCAACCACACGATCATGGCTGAGGCACTTGAAAAATGGCCGATCGAGATATTCTCAAGGCTGCTTCCGCGTATCTATCAGATTGTTGAGGAGATCAACCGCAGATTTATTTTACAGATCCAGGCAGAGTTCCCTGGAGATAATGGCAAGGTTGCCCGTATGGCAATCGTTTATGATGGTCAGGTAAAGATGGCACATCTTGCGATCGCAGCAGGATATTCTGTAAACGGTGTGGCAAAACTCCACACAGAGATTTTAAAGAATGAGCAGCTTCATGATTTTTATGAGTTATTCCCGCAGAAGTTCAACAACAAGACGAACGGAATCACGCAGCGTAGATTCTTAATGCATGGTGATCCATTGCTTGCAGACTGGGTAAGTGAGCATATCGGAAATGACTGGATCACAAATCTTGCCCATATTGAAAAGCTGGCGATTTATGCAACTGATAAGAAAGCACAGCAGGAGTTCATGAATATCAAATATCAGAACAAACTGCGTCTTGCAAAATACATCAAAGAGCACAACGGCATCGAAGTAGATCCGCGTTCCATCTTTGATGTGCAGGTAAAACGTCTGCATGAATACAAACGTCAGTTGCTGAATATTTTACATGTCATGTATCTGTATAATGAATTAAAAGAGCACCCGGATATGGATTTCTATCCGAGAACCTTTATTTTTGGTGCAAAGGCAGCAGCAGGCTACAAGAACGCAAAACTTACGATCAAACTGATCAACAATGTGGCGGACGTTATCAACAATGACAGAAGCATTAACGGCAAGATCAAAGTCGTATTTATTGAAGATTACCGCGTATCGATCGCAGAGTGGATCTTTGCGGCAGCAGATGTCAGCGAGCAGATCTCCACAGCTAGTAAAGAGGCATCCGGAACCGGTAACATGAAATTCATGTTAAACGGTGCACTGACACTCGGAACGATGGATGGTGCCAATGTTGAGATCGTCGAGGAAGTCGGTAAAGAAAATGCATTTATTTTCGGTATGAGTTCCGATGAAGTCATTGCACATGAGAGAAACCGTGACTATGATCCAATGCAGATCTTCAACAGTGATCAGGATATCCGCAAGGTACTGATGCAGCTCATCAATGGATTTTATTCACCGAATGATCCTGAGTTATTCCGTGACCTGTACAATTCACTGCTCAATACACAGTGTACACAGTTTGCAGATACCTATTTCATCTTAAAAGATTTCCGTTCTTATGCAGAAGCACAGAAACGCGTCATGGAAGCATACAAAGATGAAGAAGGTTGGGCAAAGAGTGCAATCTTAAATATCGCACATGCCGGTAAATTCTCCTCTGACCGTACGATCCAGGAGTATGTGGATGATATCTGGCACTTAGACAAAATTACCGTAGAGGTATAAGAAAATCGTATAAGATAGCAGACTGCCTGTTTTAGCAGGCAGGTCTGTGCACAAAAAAAGAAACCCGGCTTTGGGGTCATGAACCTTAAAGCCGGGTTTTTACATAATAATGTTTTTTTAATATCTTAGTTTAAAATCTTAATACTTCCTAAAAGTGGAAGCTCTTTTTCTTCATCTTTGCAGGCATATACTAATCCCATGATCCAGAAAATAAAGAATACAATGGAGAGAATGCCGCTGACAGCCCATCCACAGATCGGAATGCGCGAAATAATAATGCTGTTGATCAGTGATGCAAGGTATAACACCAGTGACTGGTTTAAATGAAATTTTGCACCCTCTTTGTCACCGGCGCAGAATGCAATCAGCCAGCCGATAAGCGTGATGTAGGAAACGATTCCTGTTGTTTTCTTGTCCATAAGTAAACCTCCTCGAAAATTTAATAACATTTGTATTCTAACACTCCTATCAGCAAAATGCAAAAAATATAGAGAAAAAAAGAAAATTTTGCAGAAATTAAGGAAAATGTAAAGTAAATCTTTTGAAAATCTTTATCTTTTTCTGCGGGCGTTCTTTGCATTCGGAAGGTAAGATAATACACAAAGGAGGATAAGAGCAGAAATAATTCAGGTGTGCCGGAAATAACATAAGATTTGTTTCATTTTGATAAGGTAAATGATATACTGATAGGAAGTGTGGCAAAAAGGAATATCTGCGGCACAGAAAGAAAAGGGGAGAAGTGTGAAAATCTTTCACACAGACAAAAATAATGGAACAGTACAATATTTTAATCGTAGAAGATGACAAAGAGATCCGTGATGGAATCGAGATATTTTTAAAGAGTCAGAATTACAATGTTTATAAAGCGGCAGACGGTGTGGAAGGATTAGAGATTATTGAGAGCAAAGAGATACATCTTGCGATCGTGGATATCATGATGCCGCGGATGGATGGTGTCACAATGACATTAAAACTCAGGGAACATCATGATTTTCCAGTCATTATGCTTTCTGCAAAGTCGGAGGAGACGGACAAGGTCATTGGGCTTAATATCGGTGCGGATGATTATGTGACCAAACCGTTTACACCGTTAGAGCTGATGGCGCGTGTCAATTCCCAGCTCAGACGTTACACAAAATTCAATAACAGAGGGCAGAACAAAAAAGAAAACGACAGGGTGCATGTCATCGGCGGAATCGAACTGAACGAGGATACGGTTGAAGTATTTGTGGATGGTAAACCTGTGAAAATGACACCGATCGAGTTTAAGATTTTAGCACTTCTGATGAAAAATCCGGGAAGAGTTTATTCGGCAGACGAGATTTACGAACGTGTCTGGAATGAAAAAGCAATCAATACAGATACGATCATGGTGCATGTGAGAAATATCAGGGATAAGATCGAGATCAATCCGAGAGAACCAAAATATTTAAAGGTGGTGTGGGGCGTTGGATATAAAATGGAAAAACAGCCGTAAGGCGGGGATTGTGATAACAGCAGGGTTTCTTCTTGTTTTAGCAGTTATCAATTTTTTATGCTATCCGGGAATCAATCGCAGAAGCAAAGACTGGATGCAAAAGACAGAAGCAGCAAAAACAGGTGCAGACAGTGATACGCAGATTCGGACACAGTTTCTGAAAAATCTGTATGAGGGATTTTATCTGCTCGATCTGGAATATCAGAATCAGAAGAGTGAGACGGAGATGTCAGCAACAGATCTTTATATCGCATCTTATGCAAAAGCGGATGAAACCGACAGGTGGGAGTCACAGGAACAATTAGAGCAGGTAACCAATGATGAAGTATTGTCGGTGATGGATGAATGGAGCAGTCAGTTTGAAAAAATCCGTTCCCAGATTGATTATTGCGTCATGGAATCCGAAGATGGAAGTAAACTGAAAAATACAACGCAGAATTTAGAGAGCGTACTCGGTGGAGAGGAAAAGGATGTCAGTGAACAACTGGCACAATATTACAGCGAATTGTTTGCGGTAAAATTTAATGAAGTCGGGGCGATGGAAGTAATTCCTCTGCTGTCAGACAGGGAAAATAGCGGCGATCTTTTAGTAAAATCCTTAGGGGCACAGGAACGCAGTGAACTGTTAAAAACTAATCTGGAAGAGTATTTTAATCCAACAGACATGCCCGTGCTCAAAGGACCGGAAAATATAGAGTTTGTGATCGGTATTTCCAAAGAGAAAGCATCTGAAAATATTCTTTATGATTCTGGCAGTGATGAGGAAGAAGATTATTTTGAAAAGCTGTCCGCCTATAAAATTAATGGGGCACTTCCATTGTATGGCGCATCTGTTGTAGCGGTGATCGCATTTATGTTTTTTATGACAGGGAAAAAAGCCGGAGGCAATATCTTAAATGATGGAAAGGTACATGCTTACGCGGCAGAACTTGGAGTCACAGGTGTGATCTGCGGACTGTGTCTGCAGAATTACTTTATGGAACTTATCTGGTCATATGGATTTGATTCATTTTCGGATGCGGCAGATGAACTGATGGGTGGACAGGTTTATGATGTTGTGATCAGCGTACTTACTGCAGTTGGAACTTTGTGGCTGATCTATGCAATGTGGTTTGCAGCCGCATATCTGCTGAGACCGGTATTTTCAGTCGGACTATGGGAATATGTTAAAAGATACAGTCTGGTCTATCAGATCTTCCCATGGATAAAAAAACAGTTTAAAAAGACAGGCAACCGGATCAGACAGTGGTGGAACACACTCTCCGGGGAGATCACACACATTGATTTCAGTGAGGAAACGACAAAACTGATCTTAAAAGTTGTCGTTATAAACTTTGCAGTGCTTGCAGCCTGTTCCTTGTTCTGGTTCTTTGGGATCGGTGCATTAGTTGTCTATTCGATCGTCCTGTTTTTTATTATAAAGAAACATTATGAGCAGATCAATAAAGATTATCATGCGATGTTAGATGCCATGCAGACGATCGCAGAAGGTAATCTTGATCAGGAGATTCAGGGGGATTTTGGCATATTTAATCCGTTCCGGGACGAACTTGCGCAGATCCAGACCGGTATGAAAAAAGCAGTGGAGGAAGAGGTAAAGAGCCAGCGTATGAAAACAGAACTGATCACAAATGTTTCACATGACTTAAAAACACCGCTCACTGCCATCACGACATACATTGAACTGCTGAAAAAAGAAGACATCACGGAGGAAGAAAGGCGTTCTTACATTGATACTTTAGAGCGTAAATCACTGCGCCTTAAGGTGCTGATCGAAGATCTTTTTGAAGTCAGCAAGGCAAACAGCAATAATATCGTACTTAATAAGATGGAACTTGACGTTGTAAACCTGATCAAACAGGTCAGCATTGAACATGTGGATAAGATGAAAGAGCGGGGACTCGAACTTAAGTGGAATGTGCCGGAAGAAAAGGTACTGCTGATGCTGGACAATCAAAAGACTTATCGTATTTTTGAGAATCTGTTTGTCAATGTGGTCAAATATGCAATGCAGGGCAGCAGGGTTTATCTGGAGGTGCGAAAGAAAGCATCCCTTGTGGAAATAATCTTAAAAAATATGTCCGCCGATGAAATACATATCAGCGGTGATGAGATCACGGAACGATTTGTGCGCGGCGACAGTTCAAGAAACACAGAAGGTTCCGGACTTGGTCTTGCGATCGCAAAAAGTTTTACCGAAGCCCAGGGCGGCGAATTCCACGTCGAGGTCGACGGGGACCTGTTCAAAGTTGTCATTTTGTTTTAGGGACGGGTGTGTTATAATACCGTTTAGAATATAATGATGTTGGGATTAAATAGTGTATTCACAACGTAACGGCTGGCAACTTGCACAAAGCCGGGATTATTTTTGTGACTTTGGTAGAAAATTAGAAAATCTTAGTATGTCTGTCTATTCACAGTGATGTTCTGCCATGGATGGCAGAACAAGGCAGCATCGAGTCAGGGATGACTCGTTGCTGCCGTTCACGTCACTTTGAAAAAATCTAATTCAGGCATACTTAGTTTTTCTTATTTTCGGACATCGGAACAAAATAGGCACGACTTTGTGTAAGTTGCCAATCAGAAATCTTAAATGCACTATTTGATCCCAACATCATATATACTGACGATTTGAAAATGATATTAACAAATGGGAGGATAACAAAATGGAAACAATGGACGACTACAAAGACGAACTGGAAGCCTCTTTCCGCAGGATCAACGAGGGAGACATCATTTCCGGTACAGTCATTGATGTAAATGAAGAGGAAGTGACTCTGGATTTAAAATATTATGCGCAGGGAATCATCAAAGTTGCTGATCTGAGCAATGATCCTGATTTTAATATCATGGAACAGGTACACAAGGGAGATGTGATCGAGGCAACTGTGGTACAGACGGACGATGGTGCCGGAAATATCGTACTTTCCAAAAAAGAAGCGAACGATATACTCGCATGGGATAAATTAAAACAGATGATGGAAGATGAGACAACAGTCAAAGTCCGCATCAAAGAGAGCGTACCGAGCGGCGTTGTCACCTATCTGGAAGGCATCCGTGCATTTATCCCGGCATCCCAGATCACACTTGACTATGTGGAAGATACTGACGCGTGGATCGGAAAAGAGATCGAGGTACGCGTGATCACTGTGGATGCAGAAAAAGAAAAACTTGTTTTATCCGGCAAGGCAGTAGCAAGAGAGGCAGAAGCCGAAGAACGTAACCACAAGATCTCCATGATCGTGCCTGGCACTGTCATGGAAGGAACTGTTGAGTCACTGATGCCATATGGTGCATTCATAAACCTTGGAAACGGACTGAGTGGTCTGGTACATATTTCACAGATCTGTGAGCGCCGTATCAAAAAGCCGTCCGAAGTGTTAAAAGAGGGACAGAAGGTAAAAGTAAAAGTTGTCAATACCAACGATAATAAGATCAGCCTCAGCATGAAAGCACTGCAGGAAGAGATGGTTGATACCGAAGGTGTTGCAGAGGAAGAATTAGAAAAATATACCGATACAGAATCCACAGGCACCAGCCTGGGCTCTTTACTGGCAGGATTTCACTTTGACGCGTAAGCAGTAAAAACATCAGAGGCATCAAGAGACAAGAATCTTGACGCCTCTGTTTTTTGCCCCAGAATCTTTGTCATACATTGTTGACAAGGAAACAAACTTGCGCTATATTAAAACAGAAGTAATTGTTGACAAGGAAACAATATTTGCTTTTATGTAAGGGAGTGGATGTATGAAAGAGCAGGAACTTCTGTTAAAAGAGCTTGCGCTGATGTTAGAGCGGCAGGACATGCTCTCGAAGCTGACCGAAGGGAAATGTCTCGATGAGTATGGATATTCCGAGACACACTGTATTGATTATATCGGAAGGTTAGAGCTGCCGAATGTCACAAAGATCGCAGAACATATGGGGATGACAAGAGGCGCGATCAGCAAAATGACAAAGAAGCTGTTAGCGAAAGGTCTGATTGAAAAATACACTTTGGAATCGAACAAAAAAGAAGTCTATTTTAAACTGACGGATCTAGGAAAAATGTTGTTTGAGGAACATGCAAAACGTCACAAACGCTGGGAAAAAAGGGATATGGAGTTTTTGTCCCATTATTCTACAGAGGATGTAAAGACGGTGTATCAGTTTATGAAAGAATTTAATCACTACTTAGAGGGACAGATTGAAGAATTATCATAACGATGTAGGAAAGTATGAAACAGTTACGGATCAGACAGAAGTTTTGAGATCCATAGGATCGACATAAAAATTGCCTGCGGGCAATCCGCAGGCAACAGGATATTTAAGATTCACTGTCAGTGTCTGTACTGACATCGTCATTAGTATCTGTGCTGACAGCTGCATCAATATCTGTGTTTGTTTCAGTATCAGTATCTTCGTCCGTATCTGTTTCTGCAGAAGGAATCACGCGTACAGGGATGTCTTTTGTGATATCTTCAATTGTTTCAGAATCAGAATTTATGGAAGTAAGGACTGCAGTGCGGTCGGATGGGGTTTCAGAGGTACTTCCCACAGCAGATGATGTAGTATCCGTATTCTGTAAAGCAGAAGAGACATCTGTTGATGTTGTCTGACCAGATATCATATTTTTCAATTTTAAAATAGCGGTTAAGATATCGAGTGCATCTTTGCTGATATTTTTGGATGAGAAGAAATCAGCAAGCATCTGATTTGCCTCATCTCTCGCACTTCCGGTCAGATTAAAAATAGAAGAAAGCTGATCTGAAACAGAAGATACGGTATTTGAAACAGCAGAACCAAATTCTTCCATATAAGAGAGTACTTTTTTGACGTAATTCTGTGTCTCGGTAAAAGGCGGGATGCCGCCGTATTTGTCCACATTCGCGCTGCCGGCATTGTAAGCGGCGAGCGCAAGGGAGATATTTCCCTGATAATTGGATAATAACTGGCTGATATATTTTGCACCGCCCATGATATTTTCTCTTGCATCATAGGAATTGGAAACACCAAGAGCAGCAGCGGTAGATGGCATTAACTGCATGATCCCGACAGCGCCTGCATTGCTCACGGCAGAGGGATTGAAGCCGGATTCTGCTTTGGCGATCGATTTTAATATAATAGAAGAAACACCATAGGAATTGGCGGCCTCTTCAAAAATAGAGTCAAGTTCGCCTGAAGTATAGGAATTTGCAGAGGATGCAGTTGTCTGGGCTGCGGATATCCCTGATGTATCTGCGCCTGTGGTACCGGTCTGTGAGGTATTCTGGCTGTTTTCCAAAGCTTTTGTACTGTCAGCTAACGCAGCCGCAAAATCATCCGTATTAGACTGTTTTGCAGCTTCGGCACGCTTTGCAGCCTGTTCATTGATGCGGCTGACTAATGCGTGATCCATATAATTTAAAACGGTAATACTCATTCATAACTCCTTTTCGTGTAAAACGCGACTAAAAAGAGTATAGCACATGTTTTTGCAATAGTGAAGTTTTTGTTGAAAATTGTCTTGATGTATCACAAAAATTGTTGTAGAGTACATAGTGCGACAAGCTAAAGTGATAAAGTAACAGGGATAGAAAAAAGAAATGGATTGTGAAATAGAAAAAAACAAAGTAAGTAAAAAAGCTTCCTATGAAAAAGCGTTTAAAGCTGCATTTCCATATACAATACCGGTCATGACGGGATATCTGTTTATCGGTATGGCTTTTGGAGTGATGATTCAGGAAAAAGGGTATAATTTTCTGTGGGCAATACTGATGAGCGTCCTGTGTTATGCAGGGAGTGGACAGTATCTCGCCGTGAATTTTTTTGCGCCGGGCGTGAGTCTTTTACAGGTAATTTTCATGGAGTTTATGTTAAATATCCGGCATATTTTTTATGGTCTGTCGTTATTAGAACGTTTTGCAAAGATGGGGAAGAAGCGTCTGTATATGATCTTTTCCCTGACAGATGAAACATATTCCTTATTTTTTGTCACGAAGGTGCCAAAGGATGTGGAAGAAGGACAGTTTTTATTTGCAATCGCACTGTTAGACCAGCTTTACTGGATCATCGGTTCCGCAATCGGGGCACTGCTTGGATCAGTACTTCCAATCGACACGACAGGAATTGATTTTGCGATGACGGCGTTGTTCGTCGTGATCATGGTGGAGCAGTGGATGGAGTCAAAAAACCGTCCGAGCGTACGGATCGGACTTGGATGCGGACTGGTTTGTCTTCTGATCTTTGGCGCAGACAATTTTATTCTGCCGACCATGATCTGTATTATGCTGATCCTGCTTCCGTGCAGAAAGTTTTTGGATAAAGAAACAGACCAGAAAAAGGAGGTAGAGCATCATGCCGGTTAGTGTGGCGCGTTCACTTGTTATCATTGCAGCAGTTGCGGGAACGATCTTTTTTACAAGACTCTGCCCGTTTTTATTCTTTCCGCCGGGAAAACCGATCCCGCCGGTGATACAGTATCTTGGAAAAGTATTGCCGCCGGCAGTCATCGGAATGTTGGTGATTTATTGTTTAAAGGCGGTAAGTATCACATCCTATCCATATGGATTACCGGAGTTTATAGCGGTGGCAGTAGTGATACTGCTTCATGTCTGGAAACGAAACAACCTGCTTAGTATCGGCGTCGGGACAGTGCTTTATATGGTGCTGATACAGGCTGTATTTTAATAAAATGGAGGAATATTATGAAGAAGAAACCTTTTGTAACCAAAGAACAGCTCGAAGAGATCGTAAAAAAATATCCGACACCGTTTCATCTCTACGATGAAAAAGGAATCCGTGAAAATGCGAAGGCGGTCAAGGAAGCATTTTCCTGGAATCCCGGATTTCGTGAGTATTTTGCGGTAAAGGCAACGCCAAACCCGTACATCCTTGATATCCTAAAAGAATATGACTGCGGCTGCGACTGTGCATCCTTAACAGAACTGATGTTGGCAGACTCTCAGGGATTTGACGGAAAGCACATCATGTTTTCCTCAAACGATACACCTGCCGAGGAGTTTAAATTTGCCAATGAACTTGGTGCGATCATCAACTTAGATGATTTTACCCACATTGACTTTTTAGAGAAAACGATCGGCAAAATTCCTGAGACGATCAGCTGCCGTTATAATCCGGGCGGAGTCTTTAAGATGAGCAATGGCATCATGGATAATCCTGGTGATGCCAAATATGGTTTTACACATGAGCAGATCATCGAGGGATTTAAGATCTTAAAAGAAAAAGGCGCAAAACATTTCGGCGTACATGCATTCTTAGCGAGCAACACCGTGACAAATGAATATTACCCGAAACTGGCAAGACAGTTGTTCGAACTGGTTGTGGAACTGCGTGACAAGACCGGATGTGATATCCAGTTTATCAACCTTTCCGGCGGTGTCGGTGTGCCTTATACACCGGATCAGACACCGAACGATATCCGCGTGATCGGACAGGGGGTCAAGGAAGCTTTTGAGGAGATCTTAGTTCCGGCAGGACTTGGAAATATCTCTATTTATACAGAGATGGGACGTTTCATGTTAGCACCTTACGGCTGCCTTGTGACGAAAGCAATCCATGAGAAACACACCTATAAAGAGTATATCGGTGTGGATGCCTGTGCAGTCAACCTGATGCGTCCGGCAATTTACGGGGCATATCATCACATCACCGTTATGGGAAAAGAGGACGAGCCTTGCGACCACAAATATGATGTGACAGGTTCCCTCTGCGAGAACTGTGATAAATTTGCCATTGACCGTATGCTGCCGAAGATCGATATGGGAGATCTGCTTGTGATCCACGATGCAGGAGCACATGGTTTCTCCATGGGATATAACTATAACGGAAAACTGCGCTCCGCAGAGGTATTGTTAAAAGAGGATGGTTCCACCCAGCTGATCCGCCGTGCGGAGACACCGGATGACTACTTCAGAACTTTTGACTGCTTTGATATTTTAAAGGATATGAAGCATCCGGAGAGAAAATAAGACTTCATTCTGCAAGAGGAGTGTGTCATGTGTCATGTGTATTGATGAATTGAGGTTTGAAGCTGCAAAAAACAGAGTGATCTGGATAAACAGGGAGCGTCAGGGAATCGGGACGCTCTCAGAGAAAACGGTACATGCCGTTTTGAAAAATTATTATGCGCCGGATACGGATATGCACGAAATCCCAATCGAAAATTTTGTGGCGGACATTTTTACGGGGACCGAGATCATTGAGATACAGACACGCTCCTTTCAGGTTATGCGGAGAAAACTGGATGCGTTCTTAAAAATCTATCCGGTCACGATCGTCTATCCGATCCCGCATGTCAAATGGCTTTCGTGGATCGATGAGGAGAGTGGCGAGATGTCACCGAAGCGCAAGTCCCCCAAAAAAGGAAATCCGTATGTGGCATTTAAAGAATTGTATAAAATACGTCCGTTTTTAAAAAATGAAAACTTAAGATTTCGGTTTGCACTGATCGATATGGAGGAGTACCGCCTGTTAAACGGCTGGAGCCGAGATAAAAAGAAAGGCAGTGAGCGCTACGACCGGATCCCGGTGCAGTTTGTGGAGGAAGTCTGTATTGAGAGACGGGAAGATTATATGCAGTTTATCCCATTTGACCTGCCGGAACCTTTTACTACGAAAGATTTTTCAAAATCTGCAAAAATTCCGTTGTCGCTTGCACAGACTGTGCTTCTAATTCTGACGGATTTAGAAATCGTGGACAGAGTGGGAAAACAGGGGAATAGTTACCTGTATAAAGTCTGTGAGATATAAGAAAAAGGGTATCTGGATTTTAATAGTTACTCACGATCAGTCTGCGCCGGAACACGGAATCCATATGATCGAGTGTATGTCTTGCCTGGGAATAGCGGTTGCGGTTGGTATGGATGACATAAAACTGGTGTGCACCCCGGTATTTTTCGCGCAGAAAAAATGGTATCTTAATAAAACTCCGCGTAAATGGAATCTGATTTTCAATCAATAACTGTGCCGCCTGATCACTGATCCGCTCATTGGTTGTGCGGCATAACTCTATATCTTTGTCGAGATGTTTTGTATCTTTTCCTAATATAAGTGCTTTTCCCATAGTTTCTTCCCCTTTTTCAAAAAACTATCATATACGATAACTTTTGTCCAGAGATTTCGCTTTAAAAAATAAAAGCCCCTGTTCTGCCTGTGAATTCCAGGCAAAGCAGGGGATATCAATTTTGGGTATCAAATTACTGTTTTTTTCTGTATAATCACTCAAAAAGGACACCTTTTATTGTATAATTATGTTATGGAACAAAACATACGAAAGAAGGTGTCCTGAATGAAAAATTAGCATTGAAGAAACTGCTAACTTATATGAAGAGTGTATATAAAATCCCGCAAAAAATCAAGTGTTTAACGGACGAAAGAAAAAGAAAATCTATTCCATTGTTTAACATTGTCATGCCGGTACTGCTTTTTCTGATGCTGCAGTATGAAAGTTTCCATACCATTTTTTCAGCCCCTGAAAGCATGTCGAAAAGACTGAAAAACTGTATCAGTGGAAGGATTCCAAAAGTTGATGCAGTCCGCGACCTTCTCTCCAGAATAAACCCGGATGAAATACGCAGCATACATGAAGAAATGATTGATATCATAAAACGTAACCGGGTATTCCGGGAAGGAACGATAGGCGGATATGTTGTGGCAGGTCTCGATGGTGTGGAATTATTCAGCAGTACAAAAAAATCCTGTCCGAACTGTCTGAGCCGAAAAAAACACACAGGGGAAACCGAATACTTTTACCGGAGTGTGGTGTGCATGATTATAGGTAAATCGCCACACGTAATTCTGGGGCAGGAAATGTTAAAACCAAGGGATGGTTCTGGGAAAGACGAAGGAGAACTGACAGGCGGAAAAAGGTTGATTGAGCGGCTGAAGAAACGGCATGGACATTTTGCGGATGTGATTGTGGCGGATGCGTTATATCTGAATGCTCCATTTATCAACACTCTGAAGGAAAATGGTCTGGAAGGGGTGATACGCCTGAAAGACGAAAGAAGAATGATTTTTCAGGATGCAGAGCGTCTGTTCAAACAGGATGAGGGAAAAAAGGCATCTTTCTGGAAAGGGAAAAAGAAGATTGAAGTATGGGATCTTTCTGGTTTTAAGATGGAAGGGTGTCCATATAAACTGCGTGTGGTGCGGTATCATGAGCAGTGGGAAGAAAATGGAAAAGAAACAGAGCGTTTCATGTGGCTTGTAACGACTCTGGAAGCGGCAGACTACCGAGTCTTATGGGAAATGATGCACCGCAGGTGGGACATTGAGGAGAATGGTTTCCATCAATTGAAAACGTATTACCACGCAAAGCACTGTTACTGTCGAGATGCGGTTGAAACCATATTTAATCTGATAATCATAGGCTTTAATGTAAGAGAGTTATATTTGTACCGAAGAAGCCGGAACTTTGCAGGAAGTGGTATAAGCCGAAAGAGCATAAACCGGATTTTTTGCGATGAGCTGCTAACAGAAAAAGTGAAACAGATTTTATGTGAAAAAGGCGGATAGAAAATCAGCAGAAAAAATATATAGGGAAAAAGCAGGGGGAATTTTGCGCGTATTGACCAGGAACGAAGGGTAACCGCAGATGGAATGCTGATAACTGGATTATTTATAAAAATGCATAGATAAAAAAGTTAAAAGCGAAATCCCTGACTTTTGTCAAACATACTTTTATTTTTGCAGAAATTGTGGTATGTTATTAAAGTTAGACGGAAAAGCTTGTCTTAAAGGATTAGAAAGGTAATTATAATTATGAAGAAAAAAGTAGTAGTATTAATGCTTTGTACGATGATGGCAGTCACTGCACTCGGATGCGGCGGGAAGAAGAATGATACCGCAGAGGGGACAGAGGCTGCAGAATCAGTAAACGGCACGGAAACAGCAGAAGGAACAGAAACAGTGGAATATGAGAGTCCTTCTTATGATCTGGATCCTTCCGATTATGTGACACTCTGTGATTACAGCAGGGTTCCGGTTACGATCACAGGCGATTATGATGTGGATGACCAGGATGCAAAAGATTATTTTGAGCAGATGTTTTCTTATTACGGACCGTTCTACGTTGCAGATGATACCAAAACAACCGTTGGAGATGGTGATATCGTAAACGTGGACTATGTTGGAAAATTAGACGGAGTGGCATTTGATAATGGAAGTGCCGAGGATCAGAATATCGATGTGGACAATAACTGTTCCGCAGGAAGCCAGTCAAGCTCCTTTATTGACGGCTTTACAGATGATCTGAAAGGTGCATCTGTCGGTGATGTTATTGACAGCGATGTGACATTCCCGGATAACTATGGCAATGCAGACCTTGCCGGAAAACAGGTTGTATTCACATTTACCGTCAACTCAATCCAGAAAGAGATGACACTCGATGATGTGGATGACGATTTTGCGCAGAAACAGTTTCAGGCTGACACAGTAGATGATATGTATGCACAGATTAAATCATTCCTTGAAAGTCAGGCCAGCAGCAATAAGGACAGTGACACTTACACAGCAGTGCAGGAGTACCTGTTAGAAAACTGTAAAGTGGATATCCCGGAAGATTATCTGACAGCCCGTGTCAATGATTATGAGAAACAGTATGTACAGAATTACTGTGATGGGGATGCATCCAAACTTGAGGATTACGTCAGCAGCCAGTACAACATGACACTTGATGAGGTGCGTCAGGAGTGGAAATCAGGCATGGAGAAAAATATTTCCATGGAGTTTATCACAGGTGCGATCGCAGCAAAAGAGGGCACCGAGCTTGACGAGGACGGATTTTCTTCTTATGTGCAGACTCTGATGAGCAATAACAGTCTGTCATCTGAAGACGATTTATATAAGAACTATGGCTACGGTGATGCAGCTTATGGTGAAAAATATTTAAGACAGGTCTATGTTGATAATCTTGCATTGCAGTCTGTCAAAGATAATGCGGATGTGACTGTGGAAGCTCCGGCGGAGACAGAGAGTACTGAGGGCACAGAGAGTGCAGAACCGCAGGAAGCTGTCGACGCTGCCGAGACAGAAACAGCAAATTAATCAAATAAATATCCCAAAAGAAGACCAAAGAGATGGGGATTGGAGGATTCAATTATGGATATGGTAAATGTAAGGGATTTATTCCGGAAACAGGAAGAATATGTGGATCAGACCGTGACGATCGGCGGATGGGTGCGAAGCATCCGTAACTCCAAAAATTTTGGATTTATCGTGGTGAACGACGGAACATTTTTCGAACCGGTTCAGGTCGTATATTCCAATGTTTTAGAGAACTTTGATGATGTTGAAAAGTTAAATGTCGGTGCAGCGATCATCGTGACAGGTAAACTTGTTGCGACACCGGGAACCAAGCAGCCGTTTGAGATCCAGGCAGAGCAGATCGAGATCGAGGGTGTTTCCACACCGGATTATCCGCTTCAGAAAAAGAAACACAGCTTTGAGTACTTAAGAACGATCTCCCACTTAAGACCGAGAACAAATACATTTGAGGCAGTTTTCCGTGTACGTTCCCTGATTGCATATGCAATTCACAAATTTTTCCAGGAGAGAGATTTTGTATATGTACACACACCACTGATCACAGGAAGCGACTGTGAGGGTGCCGGAGAGATGTTCCAGGTAACAACACTGGATATGAACAATCTTCCGAAAAATCCGGACGGAACCGTGGATTATTCCAAAGATTTCTTTAATAAGCCGACCAACCTTACCGTAAGCGGACAGTTAAACGGTGAGACTTATGCGATGGCATTTAAGAACATCTACACATTTGGACCGACGTTCCGTGCAGAAAATTCCAACACGACCAGACATGCAGCAGAGTTCTGGATGATCGAGCCGGAGATCGCATTTGCAGATCTGGAAGATGACATGATCTTAGCCGAGAGCATGTTAAAATACATCATCAACTATGTACTGGAGAATGCACCGGAAGAGATGGCATTTTTCAACAACTTCATTGACAAAGGACTCTTAGAGCGCTTGCAGCATGTGGCAAATTCCGATTTTGCCCGCGTGACATACACAGAGGCAGTTGAGATCTTAGAGAAACACAATGACAAGTTTGAATATAAAGTTTCCTGGGGAACTGATCTTCAGACGGAGCATGAGCGTTATCTGACCGAGGAGATCTTCAAACGTCCGGTATTCGTAACCGATTACCCGAAGGAGATCAAGGCATTCTACATGAAGATGAATGATGACGGAAAGACCGTAGCAGCCGTTGACTGTCTGGTACCTGGTATCGGTGAGATCATCGGAGGAAGCCAGAGAGAGGATGATTACGATAAACTTCTTGCAAGAATCAATGAACTCGGCTTAAAAGAAGAAGATTATCAGTTTTATCTGGATCTCCGCAAATATGGTTCTGCAAGACATGCGGGATTCGGACTCGGTTTCGAGCGCTGCGTTATGTACTTGACAGGAATGTCTAACATCCGTGATGTTATTCCGTTCCCAAGAACCGTAAATAACTGCGAATTATAAAAAAGAATAGAGTTACAGAGGACTGCCGCCCGGATGAATAAGATTCTGCGGGCGGCAGTTTTTTGATATCCGAATCTTCATAGGAAAATGCGTTCTGCAAATTTGTGTAAACCTCCCAAAAACCTGCAAAAATTGAGAAAAAATGTAGCATAAATATAATTGACATAATGTATAATAAGTAGTAGTATCAAAATACAAAAGATATAGTAACAAATACTACATGTAAAAATAATAAATACTATTTTGCTAAAAGGAGGTCATATTATGTTACAGATAGGGATTCGTGAACCGGGAAGCGCCATTACACATTTTATAGCTATGATGATGGCAATATTTGCCACATCACCGTTGTTAGTCAAGGCTGCGCTGAATGGAAATCATACAACGATTCTGGCAATGGCAGTGTTTATGGGAAGCATGGTGCTGCTTTATGGTGCAAGTACGGTGTACCATTCGCTTGTTGTCCGGGATAAAATTTTAAAGATATTCCGCAAACTCGACCATATGATGATATTTGTCCTGATTGCCGGATCTTATACGCCGGTATGTCTGATCGTACTTGGCGGGAAGTCGGGTTATACGCTGCTTGCGGCAGTGTGGGGCATTGCGGCGGCAGGAATGCTGATAAAAGTGCTCTGGATCAACTGCCCGAAGTGGTTTTCATCCGTGATCTATATCGCAATGGGATGGGTGTGTCTGTTTGTATTCCGGGAACTGTTAGCCACTCTTTCCCAGGCAGCATTTTTGTGGCTGCTTGCAGGCGGTCTGATCTATACTGTCGGCGGTGTGATCTATGCATTAAAACTGCCGGTGTTCAACGCGAAGCACAGTCAGTTTGGCTCCCATGAAGTATTTCATCTGTTTGTCATGGCTGGAAGCATCTGCCATTTTGTATTCATGTATCAGTATGTAGCGTGAAAAATAAAACGATTGCCGGATAGATTTTATGGAAAAGTTAGGTTATAATGTAACAGCAATGAAAAATGAGCAGTGACAGGCAGATGAGAAATGAAATGCCTGTATGAAGAGGAGACAGATATGAGATATACGTTGGAAAATGAAAATTTAAAAGTGGAGATTGACTCATTTGGAGCAGAGATCAAATCTGTAAAAAGAAAATCAGATAACTTTGAATATATGTGGTGTGGTGATAAAAAGTACTGGGGCAGAACATCCCCTGTATTATTTCCGTTTGTCGGTGCGCCGAAAAACAAAGAATACCGTTATGACGGAAAAACTTATACGATGGGACAGCACGGATTTGCAAGAGATATGGAGTTTACATTAGAGGCACAGACGGAAGAGAACATCTCATTTGTACTGACCGATACTGCGGAAACCTGTGAAAAATATCCATTTCATTTTGCACTGCACATTGGTTATGAATTGTGCAAAAACGAGGTGAAAGTAAACTGGACTGTGGAAAACACCGACACAAAAGAATTATATTTTTCCATCGGTGCACATCCGGCATTCAACTGCCCGGTTCACGGAGAGGAAAATAAAACCGGATATGGTCTCAAATTTGGCGGCCTGGCAGATACTATTCATCATCATGGAAACACACCGGACGGTATGGCGGTGATGGAGGATAAAGTCCTGGCACTGAAAGATGGCTGTGTGACATTTACGGAAGGATTCTTTGATGAGTGCACTTACATGGTCGAAGGAAAACAGACCGGAGAGGTTTCCCTGCTTGACCGTGAAGGCATCCCGTATGTAACCGTAAAATTTGACACCCCGCTGTTTGCAGTATGGTCACCGGAAGGAAAAAATGCACCTTTCGTCTGCATTGAACCATGGTACGGAAGATGCGATGCCACAGATTTTACCGGCACATTGCAGCAGCGCGACTACGAAAACATGCTGCCGCAGGGCGGAACATTCAAGGCAGCTTATAGTATTGCATATCTGTAAGATAGAGTCAGCAAAAGGTGGATCATAAAAATAAAAAACGCAAAAGCATGTAAAAAGAGCATAGCTTTTGCGTTTTTTTCATATAGTGAAACAGAATCGAAAACCTGTGGAGTGGTCAATGAATATACAGTCAAAAATGAAAACAAGAGATGCAAAAAACAATCCGGTCACTGCGGTATTGGTGTCCGTGCTGGTCATGTTCCTTTTAAGCTGCCTGTTCCTGTTACTGTTGGCTGCACTGTTATATAAGTTTGATCTGAGTGAATCGGCAGTAAAGGTGGGAATCGTTGTCATTTATATCGTCTCCGGAGTGATCGGTGGATTTTTCATGGGAAAGATCATGAAAACACAGAAATTTTTATGGGGATTTGCAGCGGGAGCCATTTATTTTTGCATTTTATTCCTGATATCAGTGCTGGTTAAACAGGGAGTTTCCATGGAACTGCCGAAAGTGGCGACAACATTTATTCTATGTGCGGCATCCGGGATGGCGGGCGGAATGATAAGTTAGTGGTTACTGTCAGGGTGCCAATTAGCATATAGACAGGACTTGCGCAGAATATCAGCGGCGTGCTATACTCAAAGAAAATGTGCATGAATGAAAAAAATTATCAATGTTTCATGCAGAAAAAGATACGCACGAGGAGGAAGACATGGAAAGACAGAAGAGACAGGGAGCAGAGTACGAGTTTTACGGAAAACTCCCGCTGAAAAAGGCAATCCCGCTGGGATTACAGCATGTGCTGGCAATGTTTGTGGGAAACCTGACACCGATCCTGATCATCTCAGGGGCATGTGGTATTGCAGGTGAGGAGTTCGGCAGTCTGCAGGTCGATCTGCTGCAGAATGCGATGTTAATCGCCGGGATCGTGACACTGATCCAGTTATTTGCGATCGGACCGGTTGGTGGAAAGGTACCGATCATCATGGGAACGAGTTCCGGATTTATCGGTGTGTTTAACAGTGTGGTTCAGGTAATGGGAGGAGGAATCCTTGCATATGGAGCCATTATGTGTGCATCCGTCATTGGTGGTCTGTTTGAGGGAATCCTTGGATTTCTGTTAAAGCCGCTCCGCAGATTTTTCCCTGCGGTTGTAACGGGAACCGTTGTACTGTCGATCGGATTGTCACTGATCGCGGTCGGCGTCAATTCTTTTGGCGGCGGCAATACGGCAAACGACTTTGGTTCAGTAGAAAATTTACTGCTCGGAGCAGCTGTTTTACTGATCATTGTAGCAGTGAAACACTGGATGAAAGGTATGGCGAGTGCATCATCGATCCTGATCGGTATTGTGGCAGGCTATATCATTGCTGCGATCATGGGACTGGTACTGCCGACAACAGCAGTCAATGCGGATGGTGTGGAATACACAAAAGCCTGGGTGTTAAACTGGGATAAGGTTGCAAATGCAGCCTGGTTTTCCGTTCCAAAATTAATGCCGGTCAAACTGGTATTTGACTGGAGAGCAATCATTCCGGTTCTGATCATGTTTGTTGTTACCGCGGTTGAAACAGTCGGAGATATCTCCGGTGTTATGGAAGGTGGAATGGGCAGAGAAGCTACCGACAAAGAACTTTCCGGCGGTGTCATCTGTGATGGAATCGGTTCTTCGCTTGCAGCACTTTTTGGTGTTCTGCCGAATACTTCTTTCAGTCAGAATGTAGGACTTGTCACAATGACGAAAATCGTAAACCGTATGGCGCTTGCATCTGGAGCCGTATTCCTGATTTTATGTGGTTTATTCCCGAAACTTGCAGCACTGATTTCAATCATGCCGCAGAGTGTACTTGGAGGAGCTGCCGTTATGATGTTTTCATCCATCGTGATCAGCGGAATCCAGCTTATTACCAAAGAACCGATGACGATGCGCAATATCACGATCGTCTCCGTCGCATTGGGACTTGGCTATGGAATCGGATCCAGCAGCGGCATCCTTGCACATCTGCCGCAGGGCATCCAGCTGATCTTTGGCGGTTCCGGTATTGTTCCGGCAGCCATTGTGGCGATCATCTTTAATATTATCCTGCCGAAGGATGCGGAATAAAAAAAACTTCCCATATGAAAAAAGTTATGTTATACTGTATAAGTTAACAGAACTCCGCGCGAAAGCGAATAAATACATAGTATTACGGGGAGCGGGCAAATGGCGTATCCCATGTGTGCGGAAATTACAAAAAAGGAGAGAAGCATCATGAAACATGTAAAGACATTAAATACCAAGAGATTACAGAACACAATCAAAAAAGGCGGCTGCGGCGAGTGCCAGACATCCTGCCAGTCTGCATGCAAAACATCCTGTACAGTAGGAAACCAGAGCTGCGAGCACAAATAAGATTTGAGCTGGTACAGCCGGGCATGCATAGCATGGTAAAAATTGTGCATATGAGTGCCGGATATGCCATCATGGCATCATACAAAATGACTGTGTGATACAACGATGAAAATCATACGGTCGGATATAAGTGAAATCTGCAAACGACCGTTCGCATAGCGTGCGGTCATTTGTACGTTTTATCGGCAACATTAAAATGCCGTAATACTTGAAAAAAATACATTGATTTGCAGAAAACTTTAAATGTTTTGCTGTAAAATCAGATAGAAAGAGAGGAAATATTATAGTGGTTCATCAGTATAAGAACAACGGCTATGATATTGTTTTAGATGTAAACAGCGGAGCGATTCATGTGGTGGATGACGTGACTTATGATGTCATTGAGATGATCGATCAGAGCCAGCCGGAATCGTATGCAAGGGATGAGATCGTATCTGCACTGTCCGGAAAATACGGCAAAGAGGAAGTGGAGGAAGCAATCGATGAAGTCCAGACATTGATCGATGAGGAGTCACTTTTTACAAAGGACACTTACGAAAACTATATCATGGATTTCAAAAAACGCCCGACGGTTGTCAAGGCACTCTGTCTGCATATTGCACATGACTGCAACCTGGCATGTCAGTACTGCTTTGCTGAGGAGGGAGAGTACCATGGAAGAAGGGCACTGATGTCCTTTGAAGTTGGAAAGAAAGCACTGGATTTCTTAATTGCCAATTCAGGTAACAGACGAAATCTTGAGGTGGATTTCTTTGGCGGCGAGCCGCTTATGAACTGGCAGGTCGTAAAAGACTTAGTTGCCTATGGAAGAGAGCAGGAAAAGCTGCATGACAAGAATTTCCGTTTTACACTGACCACAAATGGTGTGCTTTTAAATGACGAGATCATGGAATTCTGTAATAAAGAGATGGCAAATGTGGTCTTAAGTATCGATGGAAGAAAGGAAGTTCATGATAAGATGCGTCCGTTCCGCAAAGGGGCAGGAAGTTATGATCTGATCGTTCCAAAGTTCCAGAAATTTGCAGAGAGCAGACATCAGGACAAATATTATGTGCGTGGTACATTCACACACTACAATCCTGATTTTGCGGCAGATGTACTTCATCTTGCGGATCTTGGTTTCAAACAGATCTCCGTGGAGCCGGTAGTTGCAGAACCGAGTGAACCGTATGCGATCACAGAGGAAGATCTTCCACAGCTGTTTGAGGAATATGACAAACTTGCAGCGGAGATGGTAAGACGTCACAAAGAGGGAGATGATTTTAACTTCTTCCATTTTATGATCGATCTTGAGGGCGGTCCATGTGTGGCAAAACGTCTGTCCGGCTGTGGTTCAGGAACCGAGTACCTTGCAGTGACACCATGGGGAGATTTTTATCCATGTCACCAGTTTGTCGGCAATGAAAAGTTTTTACTTGGCAATGTGGATGAAGGTATAAAAAATACAGAGATCCGTGATGAGTTTAAGTGCTGTAATGTCTATGCAAAAGAAAAATGCAGAAAATGTTTCGCAAGATTCTACTGCAGCGGCGGATGTGCAGCAAATGCGTATAATTTCAGCGGTGACATCTGTGGGGCATATGATATCGGATGTGAATTGCAGAAAAAACGTATTGAGTGCGCGATCATGATCAAGGCTGCCGAGGCCGATTGTGAATAAATAAGAAACAGGAAGGAAAAAGAAAATGAAAAAGAGTAAAGCAGCAGTCATATTAGTTGCGATTCTCGTTGCATTTGCGGGACTTGCCTATTATGCATCTATTATTCTTTCATCGACCGGTATTGGGGAAGAAATGAGTATTCCGCTTGGACTTGATCTGTCCGGTGGTGTATCGATCACCTATCAGGTCATGGATGAAAATCCGAGCGCAGAGGATATGAGTGATACGATTTACAAACTTCAGAAGCGTGTGGAAAGTTACAGTACAGAGGCATCCGTATATCAGGTTGGAGATGATCGTATCGCCGTTGAGATCCCGGGTGTTACGGACGCAAGCAAGATTTTGGAAGAACTTGGTAATCCGGGTTCCTTAGAGTTCCAGCTTTCAGATGGTACCGTATTTATGACGGGTGACCAGGTGGCAGATGCACAGGCTGCAACAACCACAGATCAGTATGGAAACAAGCAGTATGTGGTACAGCTTACACTGACAGATGAGGGAGCAAAGACTTTCGGAGAAGTTACTTCTGAAAACGTCGGAAAAGCACTTCCAATCGTATACGATGGAGAAGTTATCAGTTATCCGACTGTTCAGGAGGCAATTACCGGAGGTACTGCACAGATTTCCGGTCAGAGCACCTTTGAAGAGGCACAGACTTTAGCAACACAGATCAGAATCGGTTCTCTTTCCCTGCAGTTATCAGAGTTAGAGTCCAGTGTGGTAGGAGCACAGCTTGGAAGCCAGGCAATCTCCTCCAGTTTAAAAGCGGCAGCAATCGGTCTTGTGATCGTAATGGTATTTATGATCATTGTATATGCAGTTCCGGGTGTCGCAGCAGCTTTAGCACTTGCAATTTATACAGCACTTGTGATTGCAACTTTATACTTATTCGAGATCACATTAACATTACCTGGTATTGCCGGTATTATCTTAAGTATTGGTATGGCAGTAGATGCGAACGTTATCATCTTTGCACGTATCCGTGAAGAAATTGCATCAGGAAAATCCGTGATTACTGCAATGAAGAATGGTTTCCACAAAGCGATGTCTGCAATCTTAGATGGTAATATCACAACATTGATTGCAGCGATTGTTCTTATGGGATTAGGTTCCGGTACTGTAAAAGGATTTGCATATACACTGATGATCGGTATTATCCTTTCCATGTTTACAGCACTTGTTGTCACAAGATGGATCCTTTATTCTTTCTACTGGTTAGGACTGAGAGATGAAAAATTCTACGGACGTGCAAAAGAGAGAAAGACGATCAATTTCCTGCAGAAGAGATATGTATTCTTTGCAATTTCTATTGCAGTTATAGCTGCCGGATTTATCGGTATGGGAGTACATAAGGCATCTGGTCAGAACTCCCTGAATTATGGACTTGACTTCATGGGAGGAACTTCCACTACCGCTGATTTTGGCGAAGAATATACGATCGAAGATATTGAAAATAAGATTATCCCGGTTGTAAAAGAAGTAACTGGAGACAGCAATATTCAGGCAAACAAAGTAGAGGGAACAACTCAGATTACGATCAAGACACGTACTTTATCCAAAGAAGAGCGTGATGATCTGAATAATAAGCTGGCAGACAGTTTTGATGTAGATGAATCCACCATTACATTCCAGAGTATCAGTTCCACGATCAGTGGTGAGATGCGTGCGGATGCAGTCAAGGCGGTTATTATCTCAACAATCTGTATGCTGATCTATATCTGGTTCCGTTTTAAAGATATCCGTTTCGGTGCCAGTGCGATCATTGCCCTGATCCACGACGTACTGGTTGTACTTACCGTATATGCGCTGATGCGTATTTCAGTCGGCAATACATTTATCGCATGTATGCTGACGATCATTGGTTATTCTGTCAACGATACGATCGTTATCTTTGACCGTATCCGTGAGAACCTTGCATTAAAGCATGGTAAACAGACAAGGGAAGATCTGATGGAAGTAGCAAACCGAAGCCTGACACAGACCTTATCACGAAGCATCAACACATCCATAACAACATTTATTATGGTATTTATGCTGTTCCTTCTTGGTGTAGCAAGTATTCGTGAATTTGCGCTGCCACTGATGGCAGGTATGATCTGCGGTGCATATTCATCTATCTGCATTGCAACCGAGTTGTGGTATGTGATGAAAGTTCATCTTGGTAAAAATAAAATAACAGAATAAGATCTGTTGAAGAAAAGTGAAAGTCCTGGCAGTTATTTGCCGGGACTTTTAAGATTCATAGGAAATTACGTCCTATGAATCTTAAAGCCCTCCGGGCGGGATCACACTGCGTCGGAGATGAATTATGTCGCGGAGGCGACACCGCCGCAGGCGGTGAATCCTGTAGGACAGGATTCTATTTTAGAAAAAAGGAGAAACATATGGATACGATCGCAGCTTATCTGATCTTTTTAAATCTGGTGGGCTTCCTTATTATGGGAGAGGATAAAAGAAGGGCGAAAATGCATCGATGGCGGATCTCAGAAAGAATGCTTTTTTTAGTCAGCATTTTAGGCGGCAGTATCGGAACGTGGGCGGGAATGTATGTGTTCCGCCACAAGACGAGACACTGGTATTTTGTTATAGGAATGCCATTGATCCTCATTTTACAGATCGCAGGTACCATCTGGCTTTATCGTCAGGGCTTATATCATTTATAATTATTTGATATAACTATTCTGGCTTTTGGAATTGCCAAAAAAAGGAAAGTCATATATAATGATAAACATAGCAAAAGACAAGTGTTTTTCGTAGAAAGACACATTGATCAAACAGCAAAGAAAGGGAGAATTACGGAGTATGTATACACTGGAAGATATTCAGGCAGTTGATATGGAAGTGGCAAATGCCATCACCGATGAATTTGAACGTCAGAACAGTCATATTGAGCTGATTGCATCCGAAAACTGGGTAAGCAAGGCAGTGATGTCAGCGATGGGCAGCGTTCTTACAAATAAATATGCAGAAGGTTATCCGGGGAAAAGATATTACGGCGGATGTGAGTGTGTGGATGTTGTAGAGGAACTTGCAAGAGAGCGTGCGAAAGAGCTGTTTGGCTGTGAGTATGCGAACGTACAGCCACATTCAGGTGCACAGGCGAATATGGCTGTACAGTTTGCCATCTTAAAACCGGGTGACACGGTCATGGGAATGAACTTAGATCACGGTGGACATTTGACACACGGAAGCCCTGTAAACTTTTCCGGTACTTATTTTCACATTGTACCTTACGGTGTCAATGACGAGGGATTTATTGATTATGACAAAGTAGAAGAGATCGCGATGGAGTGCAAGCCGAAGATGATCATCGCAGGTGCAAGTGCTTATGCGAGAACCATTGATTTCAAGAGATTCCGTGAGATCGCAGATGCATGCGGAGCAGTTCTGATGGTCGATATGGCACATATCGCAGGACTTGTCGCTGCAGGACTTCATCCAAGCCCAATCCCGTATGCACACGTTGTCACAACCACAACACACAAGACACTGCGTGGACCGCGTGGAGGTATGATCTTATCCAGTCAGGAAATCGCAGACAAATATAACTTTAACAAAGCTATTTTCCCTGGAATCCAGGGCGGACCTTTGATGCATGTGATCGCAGCGAAAGCAGTCTGCTTTAAGGAGGCACTTCAGCCGGAGTTTAAAGTATACCAGCAGAATATCATTGACAATGCACAGGCACTCTGCAAGGGACTGTTAAGCCGTGATATTAAAATCGTATCCGGCGGTACAGACAATCACCTGATGCTTGTTGATCTGACAAATTATGATCAGACCGGAAAGGCAGTGGAGAAACTTCTCGATTCTGTCAATATTACCTGCAACAAGAATACGATCCCGAACGATCCGAAGTCCCCATTCGTAACAAGCGGTGTACGTCTTGGAACACCGGCAGTTACTTCCCGTGGACTAAACACAGAGGATATGGATCAGATTGCAGAGGCAATCGCCATGATGATCAAGGAGGGTGAACCGGCAGCTGATAAAGCGCGTGCAATCGTAAAATCGCTGACAGAGAAATATCCGCTGGAGAGATAAAAGAGAATAGAATATAATTTAATAATGAATAAAAAATGAGGAACCTGTTTCGTGACAGGTTCCTCGTTTTTTGTGCTTTTTGAGTTTGTTATTTTATATCATCTGCAATACGGTACAGTGTGTACGAGGTAGAAATCGTATTTTTATTTTTATCGAGATATGTGATTTTCACGGTTGTCGGTGCCATAATATCACCATCACGGCTGTATGACTCATAAGAGTAAGTACCATATGCGTAAGAGTAGTCATGTCCGTAATAGTATCCATAATGTCCTAACTGGATACTCTTTCCATTTTTTACCTTTTTTGTTATCTCGGAGTTTGAATAAGTGGTTGAATAGGAAGAATTTGTTTTTGCAACTGGCTTGCTGTAAGTAGAGTATTCGATCTTCTTTAATTTATAACCCTTGTTCATTTTGACATTGACTTTGACAGAATTTTTATTGTAGACTGTCTTTGCGTAATCATATTCTTTGTTGTCAAAGGTCACACTCTTAAAAGGACTATTGTTAGAGAATGTCGGCTCTGTTACATTGACTTTGACAGTAAATTTTTTAATCTTTTTATTCTGTGCATTATATACATCAAAAGATACTGTGTATTTACCGGTTTTCTTGGCATAGACACCAACGTATCCGGAATTACTGGAGCTGGAAAGTGAAAGTCTTGTTACTTTGGCTTTCAGGTTTTTGCTCGATGTTTTGATATTTTTGATGTTTTTTCCGTTTGTACCGAGCTGTACGGAGATAGCCGAATCATTGACCATCGGATAATTTTTGTAATAAGAAACATCTACAGCCTTTGGGGCGCTTGGACCTGTTGCAGCAGATACCGGCGCAGAAGGGATCAGTAATAATCCGGCGCACAGGCAAAGTGTAAGAACAGCGCAAGTAATTTGCTTAAATAATTTCATATCAGATATCCTCCTGTTGGATTATTTTGCAAGACGGGAAATGGAATAAATACTCTCACATTTCTGCTTGGTATATTTGTCGATATAAGTAATAGTGATCTTGGTACGCGCAGCAAGTGAGGTAGAATAGTTTCTGCCGCTGGAATATGAATTATCAAATATATATGCGTACTCGCCAAGCTTTAAGGTGCTGTTGTTTTTCATTGTTTTTACAACTTCTTTACCTGCCTTATTGTAAGTGGTGACAGTGATTTTTTTCAGCGTGTAACCTTTGTTCATTTTAACAGATAATTTGCCGGATTTTTTGCTCGTAAGGGCATAATTAACTTCTTTACCTGCAAATTTGACAGATTTGACTGGCAGGTCATTTTTTACATATACCGTTACTTTACCCGAAGAAAGTTTGTTTCCTGATTTATCGCAGATATTATAGGTGACTTTGTATTTACCGGTTTTTTTGGCATAGAGGCCGATAGACGCAAAGGTATCCGTGTATGTATCGTCTGAACTGGTAGTATAATAGTGGGTGTTTTTTGCAATCAGATTTTTACTGCTGGTTTTGATGTTTTTGATATAACATACTTTGGCTTTTGGCAGATTGACATAGATTGCAGAACTGTCGAAAGAATTACTGGACATGCGAAGTACAGTGGTGGTCGGTTTGTTCCTGACGGCTGCGGATACCGTTGACTGCGGCTGCAGTAAAAGCATCCCGGCACAGAGACAGAAAGCTAAAAATAAGCTGACTGTTCGTTTGAAAATTTTCATAAGTGAATCCTTCTTGTTTATAAATATTTTATAGATGTTACAAAAACATTATAATATGAAGGAAAATTTTATACAATCATAAATTAAAAAATAAATAAGGGAATTTTAAGAAAATTTATAGCATTATATCAGGTAATTTTGATATGCCCAAACTTGTATTTTATGTCAGGTTATTTTATAATTGCATACAATAGATTGTGTATTTTATGAGCGGGGGGAGAGAAGAAAAAACAGAAACCCAGCCTGCCTGTAAAATATGCAGAAACGAGGAATATATGAAAAAACAGAATAAAGGAGTTCCGACAAACCGTGATATCCGTTGGGACAGACTTGATAATACAGCACACCTTTTTCCGGTCATTGCCGGGGAGAGCATGAGCAATGTGTACAGGATCAGTGTTACACTGAAAGAGGAGATCAATCCGGAATTACTGCAGAGGGCACTTGATATGGTGCTTCCGAAGTTTGACGGGTTTAACTTAAGACTGCGGCAGGGGGTGTTCTGGTATTATTTTGAGGAAAACGGAAAAGCGGCGCCAAAGGTTCGCATGGAGAACAATTTTCCATGTAGATATATCCAGCAGAATAAAAACCGCAGTTATATGTTCCGTGTGACCTATTATAAATGCAGGATCAATCTGGAAGTATTCCATGTTTTGACGGATGGAATGGGAGGAATCAATTTCTTAAAAGAGCTGACTTACCAGTATCTGCGTCTGGCACATAAAGACCTGCAGGAAAAGCTGGGAGATTCATTAAGTGTTGATACGTCTTTGAACCGGGAAGACAGTTTCTTAAAAAATTACAAAAAAAGTTCCGCAAAAGGATACCAGACAAAAAAGGCATATCTGATCCGTGGAGAAAAGTTAAGACCGGGCGAGTTCGGCGTGATGCACGGTTATATGAAAATACCGGAGTTGAAACGGGTCTGTCATGCGATGGAAATCAGTATCAACGAATATCTGGTAAGTGTGTACATCTGGAGCGTTTATACAGAATGTCTGCACGGCATGCCGTCAAAGTGTCCGATCCGTGTTGCGGTGCCGGTTAATCTGCGGCCGTATTTTAATTCTATTACCACGAAAAACTTTTTTGTCATGGTGTCCGCAGAATTTCATCCGACCAAAGAGACCTATACGTTTGCAGAGGTGGCTGCAATCGTGAAGGAAAGCCTGCGAAGCCAGATCAACCGGGAAAATCTTGAAAAGCTGTTTTCCTATAACGTTTCCAATGAAAAACTGCTGATTGCAAGAGTTGTGCCGCTTTTCCTGAAAAACCTTGCAATGAAGTATGTATATACAACTTCTGCACTTGCCAATACTGCGACGATCACAAATATCGGCAATATTTCCGTGACAGAAGAGTACCGCCCTTATGTGGAAATGTTTCATGCATTTCTTGCCATGTCAAAGGGGCAGCATCTGAAAGGAACGATCTGCTCTTACGGGGATACACTTGTATTCAGTTTCAGTTATGATCTTGTCGATGCGTCTGTGCAGCGTGGATTTTTCCGGAAAATAGCCTCGGACGGGATTGCGGTAGAAATAAAGAGTAATGGAGTAAATTATGAGTAAATGCAGAAATTGTAATGTGGAGATATCAGATGAAACAGAGCGCTGTCCACTCTGCGGATCCGTGTTAGAATACACAGGTGAAGTGGAGAATATGTACCCGGATGTGAGAGTGCACACCCGGAAAATGACAATGATCAGTAAAATCTATCTGTTTTGTGCACTTTTGGTTGAGGTGCTGCTCATTTATATCAATGTGGTCACCGAGTCACAGATTGCATGGAGTGCGATCACGGGGCTTGGATTCTTTTACGGATATATGCTGATCCGTTTTGCAATTCTTGGAAAGACAGGTTACCGCGCCAAAATCACGGTACTCACGCTGATGGCGATACTGATCGTGATCGCAATCGATTTTCTGGTCGGCTACCGCGGATGGTCTGTCAATTATGCATTGCCGTCGGCGATCATTTTAGTCGATGTTGGTATTATCATCTGTATGATCGTAAACCGCAGAAACTGGCAGAGCTATATGATGTGGCAGATTTTTATGATTTTATGCAGCATTGTTCCGGTAATACTGATTTTTACCGGTATCGTGACGGCACAGCTTTTTGCACTGATCGCATTTGCGTTTTCCCTGTTTCTGTTTCTTGGAACACTGATCATCGGAGACCGCAGGGCAAGGGTGGAACTGAAACGAAGATTTCATGTCCGCTGAGTTATATTTAGAATAAAAAGAACAGGAGCAATCGGATGAGAGAGAGCGAAGCGAGTATCAGGGGAAGAGTCATGAGGGACCTGATCGCCCATGTGACAAATGATCACCTGATTGGGAAAAAGATAAAAAATGGAGAACTGAGGAAAAAAATCGGGGATTCGGAGCCGCCGTGGAAATGTCCGGACTGTTTTTCATTAGATGTGATCGAGATGGATAATTTCTCCATGGAGTATTTACAGGCAAAAGAAAATCCGAATACGGAAAAAGTAATCTTACAGCTTCACGGAGGCGGATATGTCGGAGCGATGCGGAATGCATACCGTATGTTTGCCGGACTTTACTGTGAAGTCAGCCATGGAATGAGTGTTCTGACACCCGATTACCGTGTGGCACCGGAACATCCGTATCCGGCGGCTTTAGAAGATGCCTATGCCGCATACTGTTATCTGTTGGAACAGGGGTGGTTTTCCGAGCAGATCATCATCGCAGGAGATTCCGCAGGAGGCGGTCTTGCGATGGCATTATGCCATTATCTGAAAGATCACGGAAAGCAGCTTCCGTGTGGGATCGTAGCCATGTCACCGTGGACAGACCTTGCGGCGAGCGGGGAATCTTACGAGACAAACTTTGAGCGCGACCCGTTATTTGGAAAAACAAGGGACAGCCTTATTTATAATAAAGATTATATTGGGGATAACGATCCGTATAATGCTTATATTTCGCCTTTATATGGGGATTTCAGGGGATTTCCGCCGATGCTGATACAGGTTGGTTCCTATGAGATGCTGCTCTCGGATTCTGTGGATGTGGCTGCAAAAGCCAGAGAACAGGGAGTAAAAGTAAGAATCAGTATTTATGAAGGAATGTTCCACATCTTTCAGATGGCAGCAAAAATGCTGCCGGAATCTAAAAGAGCGTGGGTTGAGATCGGTAAATTTATTGATGTTTTGCTAAATGACTGACATCCATATAGACAGGGATACCGTTTTCGTATTTTACCGGAACTTCACCGAGTATGAGAGGTGAAAGGTAATCGATCAGTGGCTGTGTGACATCATTGCCTGCATCATTGATCCATTCTCTCGGAATTGATTTTGCCTCGTTTGCAATGTGGCGGATCTCGGCATGCTCATAGGCGATTTCGTACGGAGAATCAGAGATACGGCGTATTGTTACCATGGAAGCGGTAACACCTTCCTCGGAGAGAGCAACCGCTTTCTGACCGAGAGTAAAAGCCTCATCAAGATCAGTCTTTGAAGCAAGGTGTGCAGCGCAGCGCTGTAATACGTTGACTTCCACGGAACGGACTTTAACGCCTAGTTTTTCTTTGACTAAAAATTCAAGTGTTTTTCCGGCTCCGCTTAACTGGCTGTGACCAAAGGTGTCAACAGAACTTTCGGAAGCACTGATATAGTTGCCGGAAGCATCGCGGATACCTTCAGATACGGCAACGATCACGTTATTGCGCTCGAAAAGCATACGCTTTACATCCAGTAAAAAGTCCTCTTTGTCAAATGGAACCTCCGGGAGATAGATCAGATGTGGTGCTGTATTATAACCGTTTCTTGCCAGTGCAGAAGCAGCGGTCAGCCATCCGGCATCACGTCCCATGATTTCCACGATCGTCACACTTTTGACTGCATAGATAAATGTGTCATGTGCGATTTCTAAAAGAGAAGATGCGATATATTTTGCGGCAGAACCGAATCCTGGTGTATGGTCTGTCTCACAGAGATCATTGTCGATGGTCTTTGGAATACCGACAATACGCACCGGACTGCCGATTTTTTTGCCATATTCGGAGAGCTTTAAGACGGTGTCCATAGAATCGTTGCCGCCGATATAAAAGAAGGCATCAATATGGTAAGTTTCAAACTGTTTGAAAATGAATACATAGGAAGAATCATCATCTAAATAATTTGGCAGTTTGTAACGGCAGGAGCCAAGATACATTGCCGGAGTGACCTTTAAGCGGTCGAGATATTCCGAATTCTGCTGCATTAATTCAGAAAGATTCGTCAGATCGTTGTTTAAAATACCTGTGATTCCGTTTAAGGAACCATAAACCGTGTCATACATGTCAGAACGCATTACACCGTCGATCACACCGGCAAGGCTGGCATTGATCGCAACAGTAGGGCCGCCTGACTGTGCTACCATACAGTTTTTTGGACTCATAAGAAAACTCCTTTGTGTTTGATCTTCTTTTTGCAATGTCTATCATACAAAAAAAGGCACGGTTGCGCAATCATTAAATTAAATAGAAAGAGTGATGGTATACCATGAAAATATGTACATTGTGTCCTAGAATGTGCGCTGTGGACCGAAAATCCGGTGAGCGCGGCATCTGCGGACAGACCACAGAGATTAAGGTGGCGCGTGCGGCACTGCACTTCTGGGAAGAACCCTGCATTTCCGGGGAGATGGGTTCCGGTGCGGTCTTTTTTTCCGGCTGTGCACTGCACTGTGTGTTCTGCCAGAATGAAAATATTGCAAATGGCACGGCTGGTAAGGTGATAAGTACGGAGCGGCTTGGCGAAATTTTTCTGGAACTCCAGGAAAAGGGTGCAAATAATATCAACCTTGTGACACCGGGGCAGTTTGTACCACAGATCATAAAAGCGGTAGAGCTTGCAAGAAATCAGAATTTAAAGATACCCATCGTTTATAACACCAGCAGCTATGAAAATGTGGATACGATCCGTTCTTTAGAAGGAATTGTGGATATCTATCTTCCGGATTTTAAGTATTTTGATACCGCTTTGAGTGCAAAATATTCCCATGCGCCGGATTACCCTGCTGTGGCTAAGGCGGTGATAGCGGAGATGGTGCGTCAGACGGGTGCGGCAGTTTTTGAAAACGGGGAGGATTCCCTGATGAAGCGTGGTACGATCGTGCGCCATCTGATCCTGCCGGGGTGCACGAAAGATTCCAAAGCAGTTTTGAAATATCTGCATGAAACCTATGAGAATCAAATATATATCAGTATCATGCACCAGTTTACACCGCTCTCTAACGTGAAAAAATATCCGGAATTAAACCGTAAGATCACGGATCGGGAATATGATGAGGTTATTGATTTTGCAATCGATATAGGGATTGAAAACGGTTTTATCCAGGAGGGGGAGACGGCGGAGGAGAGTTTTATTCCGGAATTTGACAATGAGGGAGTTTGAGGTTGACGCATTTTCGAATATCTCATATAATTCCATAGTAATGATGGCAATAGAGGGAGTGTGAAACGAATGAAGAGAAAAGTAAGATTCATAGCTGCACTTTTCTGCATGGGATGTCTTGCGACAGAACCTGCGGCAGACATAAAGGCTGCCGGAATCCAGGTGGCTGCTGCACAGACAACACTTTCCGCAGATAATTCGCTGGAAGTGTTATCACTTTCTGCGGGAACATTATCCCCGGACTTTACAGGAAAGACAGTACAATATACAGCTACCGTACCAAATGATGTCACAAGCGTTACAGTGACGGCAACACCGGTTAATGAATTTGCGACGGTGCAGTCGATCACAGGAAATGACAATCTGCAGGTCGGTACAAATACGATAAAAGTAGTCGTGAAGGCGCAGAACGGAGCACTCGCCCAGTATACGATCACACTGACCAGAGAAGATGGACAGACAGCAGACGGAACAGTGGATCAGCCGGCGGATGGAACAGACAGTCAGACAACAGACCAGCCGGCGGATGGAACAGACGGTCAGACAACAGACCAGCCGGCGGATGGAACAGACGGTCAGACAACAGACCAGCCGGCGGATGGAACAGATGGACAGGCAGCAGACCAGAACGCAGAGTTTGAAACAGAAGAAGCGGAAGATGTTTCTAATATGGAATATCTCCAGCAGGAATACAATGATCTCTCTGAACAATATGCAAAAGAAAAGTCTTTTTCCAGAAATATGATGGGAATTATGGCTTTTGTGATCGCAGTACTTGTCGTTATTATTATCAATCTTCTATTGAGAGGACGTAAGAGTGACGACTGGGATGAGGAAGAGGATGACTGGGACTGGAAGTCCGAAAAACAGGGAAAGGATCAGGACGCAGAAGATGATACTGATCTGGAAGAAGATGATAATATAGAAGAGAATCCTGGCGTGGAAGAAGATGATTTGGAAGTAGATGATCCGGAAGACGCTGACTGGGAGGAGGAAGAAACACAGAGAAAAGGATTTTTCCACAGAAAACCAAAAGAAAAAGTGGAAGAAGAGCCGGATGATGTGGAAGAAAACGATACAGAGAACGAAGTCGGCGTATCAAAGATCCATAAAGTGCGTGCGGGATTGTTTGGACGTGGCATGTCTGACGATCTTGACGATGAGGACTGGGAAGAGGACGAAGATTTCCTGCCGGTAGAAAGAAAAAAACCGGAAGAAAAACAGCGTCCGGAGAGAAAAGAAAAACCGGAGGAGAAACAAAGGCCGGAGAGAAAAGAAAAACCGGAGGAAAAACAGCGCACGGAGAGAAAAGAAAAACCGGAGGAGAAACAAAGGCCGGAGAGAAAAGAAAAGCCGGAGCGGAAACATACTCCGGAGAAAAAACACATTCCGAGAGAAGAAGAGGAAGAAGATGATTTAGAGATCATCGATTTAAATGATTTATAAATAGAAAAAGAATGGAGAAACTATGCAGATACGATATACATCAAAAGCAAAAAAAGCAATCGATCAGGCTTCAAAGATGTCGAAATCACTGCATCATCATTATATCGGAACGGAGCATATCCTGATCGGACTTTTAAAAGAAGGAACGGGCGTCGCTGCGCAGGTATTAAATGATAATGGAGTAGAACTTGACAAAGTCATGCAGCTGATCGAGGAACTCATTGCACCGGATGCACAGGTGCTGACGGCAGAGGCTAAGGAATATTCGCCGAGGGCACTGCAGGTGTTAGAAGGGGCAGCAAGGGAGGCAGCTCGTTTTCATGCAGAGGAGATCGGGACGGAGCATATCCTGATCGCGATGATGAAAGAGACAGAGTGTGTGGCATCCCGCCTTTTAAATACCTTAGCGGTCAATATCCAGAAAATGTATGTGGATATCCTGATCGCAATGGGAGAAGATGCGAGCCTGTACAAAGAAGATTTCATGAATGGTAAGCCGGTGAAAAAAACAGCATCGGATACACCGGTATTAAATCAATACTCCAGAGATCTGACTGCATTGGCGGCAGAGGGAGTATTAGATCCGTTAGTCGGCAGACAGGAAGAGATCGACCGTGTGATCCAGATCTTAAGCAGAAGGACAAAGAATAACCCATGTCTGATCGGTGAACCGGGCGTTGGAAAGACTGCGATCGTTGAGGGAATTGCGGAGCGTATTACAACCGGAATGGTTCCGGATACCGTTGCGGGAAAGCGGGTGGTATCTTTGGATATGTCCGGAATCGTGGCAGGCTCAAAATATCGCGGTGAGTTTGAGGAGCGCATTAAAAAGGTACTTCAGGAAGTACGGGCAGCCGGCAATATCCTGCTCTTCATCGATGAACTGCATACAATCATCGGAGCGGGCGGAGCGGAAGGAGCAATCGATGCTTCCAATATATTAAAACCTGCACTTGCGCGTGGGGAACTGCAGCTGATCGGTGCAACGACAATCGATGAATACCGCAAATATATTGAAAAAGATGCTGCGCTAGAGCGCAGATTCCAGCCGGTTACGGTAGAAGAGCCGTCGGAAGAGGAGGCAGTGCAGATTTTAGAGGGACTGCGGGAACAGTATGAAAAACATCATCAGGTAAAGATTACGGATGATGCGGTATCGGCAGCAGTACGCCTGTCTGCGCGCTATATCAATGACCGTTTCCTGCCGGATAAAGCAATCGATCTGATGGATGAGGCTGCAGCAAAGGTACGTCTGCGCGCGGGTGGAAAACCGGAGGAAGTCGTTGAATTAAGACATCGCATCAACCTGTTAGAAGAGGAAATGTTAGAATTTCTGCACGATGGTGATGTGGAAGGTGCAAAGCAGAAGAAGAACGAAAAAGAAGCGTGTGAAGAAGAGCTTGCCAAAATACAGGCAAAGACAAAGAAAGACAGCCGCAGTAAAAAGTTAAAAGTGACAGAAGACGATATTGCGGATGTGGTATCCGGATGGACGAAGATCCCGGTAAGAAAGATTGCCGAGGGGGAGGCTGCCCGCTTAAGAAAATTAGAGGCTACCTTACACAAACGTGTCATCGGTCAGGAGGATGCGGTGAGTGCAGTGGCAAAAGCTGTGCGAAGAGGACGTGTCGGATTAAAAGATCCGAAGCGCCCGATCGGTTCTTTCCTGTTCTTAGGCCCGACCGGTGTCGGAAAAACAGAGATCTCAAAGGCACTTGCGGAGGCAGTGTTTGGCAGCGAACAGTCTATGATCCGTGTTGATATGTCGGAATATATGGAGAAACACAGCGTATCAAAGATGATTGGTTCACCGCCAGGATATGTAGGCCATGAGGAGGGAGGACAGCTCAGCGAAAAGGTGCGCAGAAATCCGTATTCGGTGATCCTGTTTGATGAGATCGAAAAGGCGCATCCGGATGTATTTAATATTTTACTGCAGGTGTTAGACGACGGTCATATCACGGATTCCCAGGGACGCAAAGTGGATTTCAAAAATACGATCATTATTATGACGTCAAATGCCGGAGCACAGGCGATCATTGAGCCGAAAAAACTTGGATTTGCAGTTTCGGATGATGAAAAACAGAATTATGACCGCATGAAAAACAGCGTGATGGAAGAAGTACGCCGTATTTTTAAACCGGAATTTTTAAACCGTATTGATGAGACGATCGTATTTAGAGCGTTAAACAAAGACGATATGAAACAGATCGTTGCACTGATGTTAAAAGAACTTACAGACCGCTGTGAAAAACAGATGGGAATCCACCTTACCGTGCGTGACAGCGTCAAAAAGCATATTGTCGATAAAGCGTATGATCCGAAGTATGGTGCAAGACCGCTGCGCCGTCAGATCCAGAACGATATCGAGGATGAACTGGCAGAAGAAATCCTGTCCGGCAAAGTGAAAAAAGATACGGAAGTGGTCGTGACGATCCACAAAGAAAAAGTCGTGTTCGAAACAAAATAAAATTTTACTGAAATATCCGGGAAAGCACTGGAAATCGTGACGGGGATATTATATAATAAGGGCACAAAATTTTACGATAAAGAGAAAACTACTTTATCACAGGAGGAAAAAATGGCAACGATCAGCGAATTAATTCGTTCAGAAGCAGATGGAACGATCAGTTTTGGGGATTACACATTAGGTGCAAAGGCGAAACTTGATAATTTCGAACATCAGGGAGATATCTACAAGGTGAAGACATTTTCCGAGATCACCAAGTTGGAGCGCAATGGCATGTTCGTATATGAATCTGTTCCGGGAACGGCTGTCATGAATCTGAATGCAACAGATACAGGCCTGACATTTCAGGTAGAGGGACCGGAAGATGCACAGATCACAGTAGAACTTGAGGATGAGTCAGAGTACGACATCACGATCGATGGCGCAGATGCAGGAAAGATGAAGACAAATCTTGGCGGCAAATTAAGCTTAAGTGTAGAACTTGGCGACCATCCGGTAGATGTAAAAGTTACAAAGTGTTAAGAACGGAAAAGTGAGATCAAAAAAAGCTTACATGTCAAAAGGGCATGTAAGCTTTTTTACGCTTTCAAGTACGAAAGTACGATTGACGGGGATAAACTGTTACATTAACATAAAAAATGCGCGTGACAATGTGCAATAAATCAGAAGGAGAAAAGTTATGAAAAGAAAGAGACTCACGGGTTGGAAACGTATGGCGGCATTTGCGATGGCGCTTACGCTGACGGTCGGAGATTGGACATCAGTAGGTGCTGCTGGATTGCCGCAGACAGATGTACAGACAGTAACAGAGGCTGTGATACAGGAAGAAGATGCGATGGAAGCAGCTTTAGCAACAGAACAGACAGAGAAAGAAAGCGAAACGGACAGTGAGTCTGCAGAAAATGACAGCGGGCAGACAGAGAACAGCGAGGCATCGGAAATTCCAGAAACATCAGAGGCATCAGAAACTGAGAAAACTGTAGAAGAGACAGAAAACGTGAATGATACGGAGGCTGTTGATGATACCGAAGTGATGGAAACAGAGACGGAAGAAGAATCGGAAGAAGAATCGGAAGAAGAAATAGAAGAAGAGACCGAAGAAGAGACAGAAGAGGAAGAACTCGCTGCAATTGATAAACCGTCAAAGGTAATCAATGTAAGAGGAAAAGATGACGGAAGTATTATAACAACAGCGTCTGGCCGGCAGTTGAGATATGCTTATGTGAATCGGTTCCAGAACGGAGTGATTGCAGCGGTACGGATATTGATGGATTTGTAAACCTGTATAATAAGGCAGAAGCCATACTGAAAGGCAACACAGATAAATATCAAGATGCATATGGAATGTATAGAGTCAATGGTAAGACGTATAGAGCATTGCGGTCATGTGATGCGACAGGGTATCATTATGTGACAGAAGGTGATGAAATTACAGAAATTACTGTAAGTGATTCATCGGAAAATGCCAAAAAGCGGATAGATGAGTATGCAGTAAAAAATGATACACAGGTTCTTTATTATAGTTATAATGGACATTTTTATAAGCAATTAACGTATGAATCGGTATATGATTCAGCATCGAAAAAATATAAATATGTTGTATATGCAAATGCTTATGAAGAGATTTCTTTTGAAAAAACTTATGTAAAAATAAGCTGGAATCCGGTTAATAATGATACGGCCACAATGAAAAATAAAGCCGGAGACATGATGAAGGTTGGATATGAAGTGGTCTGCGATGGAAATACCAAGGTCTATAATATGCCGGGATTATTTTTGGATGCGTCAGACGGAACCGTACATGAGATGATAACATCAGATGCAGCAAGACTGCCATATGTCATATTGAATTCAGGACAGCAGGTCAGCGTAAAAGTCCGTGCTGTATATTATCATGAAGTGACAAGTAACAAACAGGAGGTATATTGGAACTGGAATGATAATAGCCAATATATTATAGAATCGAAACAGACGAAATATGTGGTGGACATGTATGGTAAATGGTCGGACACCTATACTTATAAAAATTACTCTTTAAAGAAGTTATCACCGGTAACCGGTACAAAAGTTTCTGAAAAGGGAAAAGAGATGTCAGTTACCTGGAATGCACAAAACGGAGTGGATAGCTATCGTGTGTATTACCTGCGAAGCAGCAAACCGTTAAATATTACGAATATAGAGAGCTTTTTACAGTTTTACAATAAGAGGGGAACGCTGTACGATGCTTATGTAAATGCAAAAGGAGAAAACGATTCCTATGAAACGGATTCAGAGTATGCATCAGATCCGTATTGTAATATTACAATAGATTCAGGACTGCCATATTTTTATTGTTCCGTCAGACTGGAATCTGCGGAAGAAGGATATTTTTCAGATGGAAGTTATTCAGATGTCATAACTGCAACGGCCAGCATTAATGGAAACATACCGACAGTAAAAAATCTCAAAATAGAAAAGACGTACAATGGAGATGACTGGCAGCTCTCATGGACGCCAATCGATGCGGATGTAGTCATTTATGTTTTTGAAGAAGGAAAGAAGCCGGCGCATTATAATTATGAGCTTTTGAACGCTTATGGTTACTATACGGATGGTCAGGGACAGCAGAAAAAACTTTATTTAAAAGATGCACTTACGGAGCTTGAAAGTAAGGAAATAAGCAGTTATGTACGTTCTTACAAAGTGAAGGGAATCGATGGATCATACAGTGCAATCTCTTTAAAACCGGGCGTAAAATATACATTTGTTGCGCATACCTATGATGCAGGCAGTTCTCTTTATAACATACAAAAGAAGCCGGTGTTTACCGTAAATAAGGAAATAAAAGTAACAGATGCTCAAAAAAATCAAACATATAAAAATATATCTGTTGGCATGACTTATTATACGGCAATGAGTCCTGCTTCGAATATGGTAAGCTATACGGATAAGGTATCCGTACCGCGTGTATATACAAAGGCGGGAAAAAACAGTATAAAGTTATCTTTTACCAGAGGAAGCTGTACCGGATATGAGATTTATCGTCTTTCAGGTAAAAAATATAAGAAAATAGCAACGACCACAGACTATGTCTATACAGATCAGAATTTAAAGGCAGGCACAAAATACTCCTACAAGGTACGCTCTTATTATTATGATCCGGACAGAAAAACGAAAAGTTACAGTATATATAAAAATTTTACTGTAAGTACCAGCCGTGTAAATAACATTGTATTAAAGGTGGCTAAGAACTCAAAAAATACAGTGAAACTGACCTGGACAAAAGTAGGTTTTGCAACAAAATATGAGATTTACAGAACTTCTGAGAGTGACAAGGATATCACAGAAATTTCAGGATGGATCAATTCGGGCAACAGTGCCGTAACAGTAGAAAATGCAAAGTATGAACTGGTGAAAACGATCACAAACGCAAAAACGACAACATACACGGACAAAAAGTTAAAATTCGGTGAGAGTTACACCTATCTGATCTGTGCATATTATAAAGACGGAAAAACATTAAAATACATTACCGCGTCGACCAGAGTTAAAATGCAGCTCGAGGAGCCGCGAAATCTCGTCCTTACCAATAAAGGCAAAAATGTAAGCGTTAAATGGGATGCGGACAAGTACGCTGCAGGCTATCAGATCCGATACATGGTATATGATAAATATGGTGAGAAAAAAACAGTTGCAGAAAAATATGTAACGGTAAAGAAAAATAAATACACCATTAAAGGATTATCGAGCGGAGAATACGTAAATGTATCGGTAAGGGCTTATAATTCCAAAAAAGAATACAGTGGATGGTCATCGTCAAAAGAATCTACATCACTTGCAACAGTAAAATCCATCAAAGCTGTTTATGATACGAAAAAGAATGCAGTAAAGATTACCTGGAAAAAGGTAAAAGGTGCGAAATATTATAAAGTCGTCCGTTCTGTATATACGCCGTTATGTAATACGGACGAAAAACTTTATGCAGCAACAGGTAACCTGATCGCAAAAGAT